>JANMLE010000567.1:0-1915 GCA_031372385.1 Planctomycetota bacterium
GCAATACGTGTTCATCCGTGAAATTGGGCCGCACGGACGAGGCGTCCATGCTACGGCAGTTCATGGCAGGCAACAGTGAAACGCACGGACCGGTGGAAAAGCTGTCCTACCTCCGCTCTGTCGTTTCTGCCCGAGCGGCGATGCCTGGCGCGCGGCCCAGCAGGACAACATCGAAACGGCGCAGGAAACGTCGGCAGCGCGAGACTTCCACCAGGTCGTTGTCTTTCAACGGCAGGCGGTCGATGCGATCGGCGCGGGTGACGACAAACCCGTCGGGATGCATCTCGAAGAACTCCGTCACATCCTCCGGTTTTCGCAGTCCCTCGACCGGCTTCCGAACATAGAAGATCAGGCTGGGTGAATAGGCATCGATCACGGCGATGTCGGGCCGCGACTTTCCGGAGACCTGCCGGGCCGCCTCGGCCAGCTTGGGGGAATCCTGATGGGGTCCGATCCGGGACGGGGCGATTCCCACCAACAGCGTCGCCATCACAATCGCGGTCCCCGACAGGATCTGCACGGCGCGACCGCGCAGTTCCCGCGACGACGCGACATACGCCAACACGGCCCCGGCCACGGGGACGGCACCGATGATCAACAGGAGTTCTTCGCCGGGAAAGAGGATCGACGCCGCGACCGGAATGCCAATCATGATCAGCACCCCGACGATCCCCAGCGCGCGGCAGCAACGGCGGAACTCAACCATGCCCAAGCCCGGTGCGGACTCGGTCCACTCCCGCAAGTAACGGGCGGTCAACAGCGCCAGGGCCGGATACATCGGCAGCACGTAATTGGGCAGCTTGGTGCTGGCCAGTGAAAAGAAGACGAACCACACTCCCGTCCAACAGGCCAGCAGCCGGTCGCTGTCGTTCCAGGCGGCTCGTTTGACCAGTCGACCGCGCAACTGCCACAGCGCCAGCGGCAGAAAGACCGACCACGGAAAACATCCCATCAGCAGGACGATCGCATAGTAGAAGACCGGGCCGCCGTGGTTCTCCTTTGATTCCAGGAACCGGCCGACGTTGTGGTCCCCCAAGAATCCCCGCAACCACGCTCCGTCCGTCTGCACGCCCACCATCACATACCAAGGCAGCGCGACGATCAGCACGACCGCCGTCCCCAGAATCAGTCGCATAGCGAGCCCGGCCCGCAGGATTCGCGAGGGATGCATCACCTGAAACACCGTCCACAGCGTACGTCGCCACCACGCACCGGAGGGTGCGGAAAGTTGACCGTCGCCCAGTTCGCAGCGCCGGCTGGAGACCAACAGGAACAGGCCGATGATCATGCAGGGAAGCAGCACACCGATCGGCCCCTTGGCCAGGATCGCCAGCCCCATTGCCGCATACATCGGGACCGATGACCACCGTGATGCGGGAACGAGTTCATTCCACGGGGTGAGCCGGGCGGCGTCAGCCCCCGGATGGATTTCGCAGCGCGACGTATCAAGACTGGTCCGGTTGTCGGGGCCGCTGAAGTGGCCGCCGCGGCGACGTGACACAGCCCAGACGTAACTCGCAAAGGCGAGCATCAGGCAGAAGATGAGTGTCGCATCGGGAGTGACGGCGCGTCCCACCGCCGAGAACATCAGGCAGGTGGCGAGAATCACCCCCGCCAAGAATCCAATCGGGGGCGAATAGAGTTTCCGCCCCAGATAGTAGGTCAGAAAGACAGTCCCGCTCGCCAGCAGCGCGGACCCCAGCCGCGCCGAGAACTCGGAGACGCCGAACAGACGAAACGACAGGTGCATCCACCAGTAGATGAGGATCGGCTTGTCGGTCCGCAGTTCACCATTGAACGTGGGGACGATCCAATCGCCGCGTTCAAACATCTCCATGCCGCACACGGCATTCTTCGGCTCGTCCTCATCGAACAGCGCATAGCCGCCCAGATTCGTGAAGAACACGAGTCCCGC
>JANMLE010000593.1:0-2151 GCA_031372385.1 Planctomycetota bacterium
GCCCCGTTCTTCGCGGTCTTCAATTCGGAGAAGAGCCACGAGAGCAAGATCCGGGCGCGTCCGCACAAGCCGGTGCATGACCCGGCCAAGGTCCGCGTTCCCGCCTATCACCCGGACACGCCCGAAGTCCGTCGCGACTGGGCCCAGTACTACGATGTCGTCTCCGAAGCGGACGCCGATGCCGGCCAACGGCTGAAGGAGTTGGACGAGGCGGGTCTCGCCGACGACACGATCGTCTTCTACTTCGCCGACCACGGCTCGGGGATGCCCCGCCACAAGCGCTGGCCGTGCAACTCGGGACTGCACGTCCCGCTCGTGGTCCACATCCCGGAGAAGTTCAAGGATCTGCGTCCGGCCGATTACGTCGCGGGCGGAACGTCGGACCGGCTGATCAGCTTCGTCGACTTCGCGCCCACCTTGCTGAGTCTCGCGGGTCTCGAACCGCCGGAATGGATGCAGGGCCACGCGTTCCTCGGCCCGCACAGTGCGCCGCCGCAGCCGTTTGTGTACGGGTTCCGCGGCCGGATGGATGAACGCTACGACCTGGTCCGCAGTGTGACGGACGGCCGCTTCGTCTACGTCCGCCAATACCTGCCACACCTGATCTACGGTCAGCACGTCGAGTACATGTTTCAAACGCCAACCACGCAGGTTTGGAAGCGACTGCATGACGAGGGCAAGCTGACCGCGGAGCAGGACATCTTCTGGAACCGGAAGCCACCGGAAGAGCTTTACGATCTTCACACCGATCCCGACGAAGTCCGCAACCTGGCCAACTCCCCCGAGCACCAGACGACCCTCATCCGACTGCGATCGGCACAGCAGCAACACGCCGCGCGGATTCGTGATCTGGGGTTCCTTTCCGAGGGGGAACGGTTCGCGCGTGCGAACGGAGACTCACAGTACGACATGGCACGCGACAACAAACGGTATCCGTTTGAGCGAGTCTTCGCCGCGGCCGAACTGGCCTCGCTGCTGCAACCGCAGACGGTTCCCTTGTTGAAAGTCTTGACGAAAGACAACGACAGTGCCGTCCGCTTCTGGGGTGTCCTCGGCATCCACATGCGGGGCGCTGAGCACGTCGCCTCCGCCCACACCGAACTGCGCCGCGCGCTGGAGGACAAGGCGGTCAGCGTCGAAATCGCGGCGGCCCAAGCCCTGGCCCAATTCGGCAACAGCGACGACTTGTCATTGTCGCTGCCGCATCTGGTCGCACGAGCCGACTGGTCCCGCAACGACGTCTTCGTCGCGATGGCGGCGCTCAACAGCCTCGACGCCCTCGAAGACAAAGCCGTCAGCGTCGCAGCAGACCTCCGCCTCCTCCCCACCAAAGGCCCGGCCCCCGATCCCCGCTACACCGGCTACGTCCCCCGCCTGCTGCAGGATCTGAACGCGCGGTTCCGCTGAACGCTGATCGGAGAATATCTGTCATTGTTGTCGGCTTCCGACCAACCCGATGGCGAGATCATCAGGCGGTCTCGGTGGAATGCCTGACACACCGCCGCTAGAGTCGTTTCTGTTGCGCACCCCACTCGAATGACGGAGACTGCCATGCAAGCTGTCACATCCAAAGACGCCGAGCGAAACTTGCCGCGTCTCATCGAGCAGATTCTGGCTGATGCGGAACCCCGCATCGTGGTGACGGACAAGGGCGAACAGGTCGTGATGATGCCCCTGGACGAATTCAATTCGTGGAAGGAAACGCTGTATCTGCTGTCCAGTCCGGCCAACGCGGCCCATCTGCGGCGCTCGATCGCGGAAGCGGAGTCGGGCCGGGCCGCATCAAAGGAGTTGGCCGCAGAATGAATCTGACTTTCACGCCGTCAGCCTGGGACGATTACGAGTGGTTTCTGCAACACGACCGGAAGCTGGTCAAGCGAATCAACCAACTGATCCGGGAAATTCAGCGGACACCGTTCGAGGGGATCGGCAAGCCCGAACCGCTCAAGGGAGACCTGACGGGATATTGGTCCCGACGCATCAACGATGAGCATCGATTGGTCTACGCAACCAGAGGGGTGCAGTCGCCAATTGGTGGTCATTTCCGGTCCCCTCGCCCCTCGCCTTGGAGGGGAGAGGGTTAGGGTGAGGGGTTCTTCTGCTTCGGCTCGCCCCTCACCCTAGCCCTCTCCCCGCAGAGCCGGGGAGAGG
>JANMLE010000606.1:0-4387 GCA_031372385.1 Planctomycetota bacterium
GCCCCGTTCGCGATGCCGCAATGACTTCAGGAACACGTTGCGGACGATGGAGACCAGCCAACCGCGCGCCGCCCCGGCATCCCGCAATTGGTGACTCCGTTGATGGGCCAGCAGGAATGTCTGCTGGACCAGATCCTCCGCGTCGTTGGCGTCTCCCGTCAGCCGATACGCATACCGATAGAGCAGCGCCGAATGCTGCTCGATCAGTTCGTTCGTCGTTGGAAGGCGCTTGCCGTCCGCCATGTCGACCTCTCACGAAGGAAGATTCTGCGGCCGAAGGGATTATTCCCCGGCCGACTGTTGCGCGGGAGATTTCCGGGAAATATCAGTCGTTTTACCGCGTGGGCAACGCCCCCCGCGGTGAAACGCAAAAAAGGTTTAAACTTTAATTGACGCGCGGGGCGTTGCCCACGCGGTGAAACGACGCAAATGTCTGCGGAAACCCGAAGCGAGGTCAGGATTCCTTCCAGAACTCGTCCTCACCGTCGTCTTTGGGCCTGGTAGGCTTCCGGCCTGCGGCGTCGGGCTTGGGGCCGCCCGCCATGGGCGGCAGCGGCGGGGCCTTGGCCTTCGGTTTCGGCGGGCTTCCCTGGCTGGAGACCACGGCCGGCTTTTTCGCCGGGACGGCCGGCGGCTTCGAGCCGAGTTCGATGATGTCGTCGTCGTCGGGAAGCGGCGGGACCGGGATCGAACCGGACTTCATGATGGTGGAGCGTCCGGCCGGTGAGGGCGCGGCGGGACGAACGGGCTGCTTGGGGGCCGCCGGTGACTTGCTGATGGTCGAGGATGACGCCGTCTTGCAACTGGAACAAACGCCGCGCGAGTCCAGTGGCTCGCCACATTTGTTGCAGAGTGGAACCGGCTCGTTGGAATCGTCGAGCGGTGACGCGGGACGCGCCTGTCTAATGCTTGAAGCCGGCTTCGGGGTCGGAGCTGGCACGGCCTTGGGACCAAGCGGTGCCGGTCCTGCGGACTTCAGTTTCAGCGGCGCGTTCAAATCGGCGGAAAGTTTTCCGGGTGCGGATGCGGAGACCGGCGTCGGAGCCTTCGGGACCGGTGCCGCGGTGGCCGTCGCAGGTGCGGTGATGGTGGGAGTCGATGGCTTGGCTGATGGCACGGTCGCCCTTGGTGTGGCAGTCAACGCCGTCATTGCGGGTGCCGTCTTGAAGGCGGCTTCCGCCGTATCGTCGACTTCTTCCGCACCCTCGCTGAGCGTTTTTACGACCAAGTTTTCGGGCCGCACGATTTCGGTATGGGCGACCTGTCCGGTCTTCAGAACTTTGGCGTCGACGTGAACCCGCGCCTGTTCGTCGTACGAGATCGTCACCTCGATCTCGGTCCCCTCCGGCAGATCCTCGGGCAGCGGTTCAATCAGGCATGTCCCCAGTTCCACATATTGCGAATCGGCAGCGGTGCCGCTTTCGACGATCCTGAGGTGGACCTTGCGCTGGTTGTCCGACACCGTGCCGTAGATCTGCGACACCGAGACGGGCAGGGGGGTGTTCGCGGGGAGAATGTAGTGCGGCACACGGGTGTGGGTGTCGGCGTCACGGATCAGCACGCCGAGCGACCGGGCCGTCGCGCTTTGTTGTTTGAACTGGGCCAATCGCGCCGCGGCCGTGGGATTCAGGATCGACTTGGCGAAAGTGCTGTTGGTCAGCAGCATCCCGGCGTAATACGTCGCCCCGTGCGCGATCGATTGATCGGGCGACAGCGACGTGTTCAGCGTGCGACCGCTGAGCTTCTTGAGCAGCGACCGGACCATCGGCATGCGCGAGGAACCGCCGGTCGTCAGCACGACATCGACCTTGGCCCAGCCCATGCTGTTTTCCTTGAGCAGGTCGAGCGTCAGCCCCTCCATGCGGTCGACCAAGTCGCGCGTCAACCGTTCGAATTGCTCCAGTTCAACCTGATAGGTCTTGCGCTGGCCACCGGCCGTGCATGTTAGCGCGGCCTTTGGTCGCACCGACAGGCTGCGCTTGGTCTGCTCGGCTTCGAGGGCCAGCGCCTGCGCGCTTTCCCGATCCTTCGTCGGGTCGATACCGAACTCCTTTTGGAACTGCTTGCCGATCGCGATCTCGAGGGCGCGGTTCCAGTCGAGGCCGCCCAGTTGCAGGTCACCACCGCTAGCGATCACGCGGACTTCGTTTTTCTGGTAGCGCACGAGCGACAGGTCGAACGTGCCGCCCCCCAGATCCACGACCATGATCGTCTGCGCCGTCGCCAGTTCGGTGAACCAGATCCCCTCGGTCCCCAGCACGAAACAGAGCGCCGCCGCGACCGGCTCGTTGATGATGTCGACCTGCTTTAACCCTGCCCGCTTTCCCGCTTCGGCGGTGGCCTGCCGCTGGACATCGCTGAACTGCGCGGGAACGGTGATGACGGCCCGCTCGATCGCGCCGATCTTCTCGCGGGCACCGTCCAGCATCGACTTTAGAATCAGCGTGCTGATGTCGATCGGCGAGTAACTCTTGCCGGCGATCTTCCAGCGGTGGCCCGGATTGTTCATATAGCGCTTGGCATGCACGACGACCCGGTCCGGGTGACGGATCGAGTTCTTCATCGCTTCCGTTCCGACGACGACATGGTCGTCCTCGAACAGCACCACCGAGGGCGTGGAAAGTTCACCGTCCTTGTTGGGGATCGTGATCGGTTCGCCGTGTTCGTTCAGATAGGCGATGCACGAATAGGTCGTCCCCAAGTCGATGCCGACGGCATGAGTCGTGAGCATGATCTGGCAGCTTTCGTGGAGCACAGGCGGTTGGAAATCGGATGGACAGCGTGAATTCAGTACTTCCAAGTTTGCTGCTCGCCGTAGCTGAATTCGCAAGAATTCACCCATATGCAAAACAGCCTGAACTCTTGCGAGTTCAGCTACGGCGAGAACTTCGACCTACTGGAATTGGACTGACAGGCGGTGAATGGTAGCATCCGTTGCCAGCCAATTCCACGAGATGCCCGTGACGAGTCTTTTCCCCGCGCCAGGTTTACCGATGGTGACAATTATCGGGCTGATTCTTGCCGCTGCGACTGTGGGACAGACCAGTCCCAACGTGCCGCGCGAGCGTCCCGCAACGTCGGCGAAGTCGATCAACGGCAGCCCGGCTTCGAGTAGTCCAACATCACCGAAGTCAGTCGCTGCCACGCCGGCCACCGATTTCCTGACCGGTCCGAAATTTCATCTCGAACTGGACCAGGCGACCTCCGGTTCCTGGACCAACGTGGAACTGCGTTCGCTGTTGAACAAGTTGGCCATCGAGCGGCGTGTCGCGATCCTGCTGGACCGGCGCATCGATCCCACGGTCCAATTGCCTGTGGACATCGTCAATCGCTCGCTGAAAGACGGCCTGCGTGACATCGCACGCAAGGTGTCCGCCGACATCAGCGTCCCAGACAACGTCGTCTACATCGGCCCACCCGCCGCCGTACATCGGCTGAGGACGCTGATCGAACTGCGTTCCGCCGAACTGCAATCAAAAACCAACCCTGTCCGCGACAGCCGGCGGACGGAGTTGACGCGACCGCTAACGGTTTCGTGGGACGACTTGGAAACTCCTGCCGACATCCTGCAAAAGATCGCCGATCGCCATCACTTGTCCATCAAACGACCGGAACTGGTGCCGTACGACCTGTGGGCGGGAAACACTTTGCCAAGTGTCACCGCCGCCGAGGCGTTGTCGCTGGTGCTGATCCAGTTCGATCTGACGTTTGCCTGGGTCGATGGAGGGCAGGGGATTGAGTTGGCACCGATACCCGAGCACGTGGTTCTCGAACGACGCCCCCGCGCGAAGGGTCGTTCGGCGGCCGACACCCTGAAGTTGATCGCCGAGCGGTATCCAGACTTGGATGCCAAACTCGAAGGTGCCGACGTACTCGTGCGGGGAAAGCTGGAGGAACACGAGTCGGTGTCCGCGCTGCTCAACCCGTCGTCCACCAAGAAGCCCGCGGGACCGGTTCCGGCACCGCTCCGCCAGCGAAACTTCACGCTGACCTTCAAACGAGCCCCCGTCCGCGACGTCATGAAAAAACTGGAGGAATCGAACGTGGTCTTCATCTACGACGCGGCGACGTTGAAAGCGGTCGGCATCAATCTGGACCAGTCGGTCGACTTGGAACTCAACAAAGCCTCCGCCGACGAATTCTTCCAGGCGCTGTTCTCGCCGCTAAAGCTCGCGTTCGAGATCGACAACCTGACCGTCAAGCTGACCCCGAAGAAATAGTGGGTTTCACGACCGACGCCCGGATCCTGGCCGCTCCGATTGGCTCACACAGGCACAGATTGATCTTTGTGCTTCGGTCGCAGTAGCCACGTGGCGGCCGCCCGGGGGGTTTTGGCCCAACCCCCCCCCCCCGAAGGGGGAGGGGGGGGGAATGGGGCTGCCGCCCC
>JANMLE010000681.1:0-2129 GCA_031372385.1 Planctomycetota bacterium
CTTTTTCATGCCGCACGTTCTCGATGTGATCAACGTCAAGCGACATCGTGCGGCATGAAAAAGACTCCCGACCCCTTCGCGAATAGCCTCTAATAAAGTATTTCTTCGCCGTACGAATCCCACTTCACCCTGAACCTCGCGAGCCCTTGCCATGGAACTCTCCACCGTCCTGCCGTGGGTCATTTTTACCGTCTGCACCCTGGGTGTCTGGGCGCTCATTTCCGCGTTTCGGAAAGAGGACAACCGGGCGACCGAACGGCTGGCGGAACTGCGCGACCCGGCGAGTCGTGACAAGCAGAAGAAGGGAGGGGGTGGCATGGGCCGGCTGTTTGAAAAGGCCGCCCCGACCCTGTCCAAGGCCCTGGGTTCGAAGTCGGAACTCGAACAGAACGACCTGCGCGTCAGACTGGCCAACGCCGGCTACAACCAGAGCAACGCCGCGCAGATGTATCTGGCGATCAAGGTGGCCATGCTCGGCATCGGCGCGCTGGCCGGGGGCGGGTTTGGCATGCTGGCGTATGGACTCACACAGAAGGGTTACTTCTCGATCGCCATCTCGGCCGGTGTCTGTTTCTACCTCCCCGAACTCGTCCTGCGAATCATGGCCTCATCCCGCAAGCAGAAGATTTTTCTGTCGCTCCCCGATGTCCTCGATCTGCTGGTGGTGTGCGTGGAAGCCGGGCTGGGCCTGGATGCCGGACTGCGGCGGATCACGGAAGAGCTTCAAGACACGCACCGCGTCCTGTGCGACGAGCTCAGTCTCTGCAACATGCAAATCCAGATGGGGCGCGTCCGCCGCGACGTCCTGCACGACCTGGGGGTCAGGACCGGCGTCGATGACGTGAAGTCACTGGCCGCCATGCTGATTCAGGCCGAGCGATTCGGTTCCTCGATCGCCCAGGCCCTGCGGGTCCAGTCTGAATCGATGCGCGTGAAACGCCGCCAGTTGGCCGAGGAAAAGGCGCAGAAGACCGCCGTCCAGATGCTGTTCCCGATGGTCCTGTTCATTTTCCCCGGCATCTTCGTGGTGCTGGTCGGTCCCGCCGCGATCAAGATGATGGCCGCGGGGGTCGCCGGTTGACCACCAGCCCTACCGCCAGCGCTACCGCCGATCGCCCCGCGCGAGCGCGGCTCACCGGCCCACCAAGGAATGCGACAACAAGAGGCCACCGCTGGCAACACGGTGGCCTCTTTCATTGCGCGCGGCCCGGTGCGGATAGGACTCGCCCGGACTCCTTCGAGTCCGTAGATTTTTTCGTCGTCCTGTGTGTGCCGGGAACTTTCGATTGATGGATGCGTCAACATGGCAAGCCAGCCAGGGACAGTTCGTCGTTCTTGATTCAGAAAGACACAAGATCGGACGAAATCGACGCGTTGAAAGTCATGCAGGGCTCGCCCATCGTCACTTCCTTCAGTTGGCCGGTCATTCAGAA
Organism: Planctomycetota bacterium; assembly: GCA_031372385.1. GTDB lineage: Bacteria > Planctomycetota > Planctomycetia > Planctomycetales > Planctomycetaceae > Schlesneria. The sequence goes on from JANMLE010000681.1 coordinate 1,434, forward strand.
AATGGGGGACCGGCGGTCGGACAATCCGGCGGAGTCAGGAGGCTCGCGCCGAACGAGCAGCCACGAGAGAAACACGAATCGCAGGAGAACACGATCATGTCTCGAATTCTTGTCGGAGCGGTGGCGTTGTTGTTCTGTCTGTCGCCAGTCGCGGCGCGGGCTCAGGGGTTGCTGGTGGTGATCGATCCCCAGCAGAAGGTTGGTTTACCCAGGCCGATGGTCTCCCCTTCGGCCACGCCGCAGGAGGGGTACAAGATCCGGGAGTTGGCCGTTCAGGCGCGGATCAGCGATCAGATTGCGCGGGTCAACGTGTCGCAGTCATTCGTCAACACGGGCAGCCGGCCGCTGGAGGTCAGCTTTCTCTTTCCTCTCCCGTATGACGGGGCGATCGACCGTCTGACACTGATGGTCGATGGCAAAGAAGTGCCCGCGAAGCTGCTGTCCGCCATCGAGGCCCGGCGCGTGTATGAGTCGATCGTCCGCAAGAACCAGGATCCCGCGCTGCTCGAATGGATCGGGACCGGGATGTTTCAAACGAGCGTCTTTCCCGTGCCGCCCGGTGCCGAACGCAAGGTGACGCTCGGTTACAGCCAGGTTCTGCGGAAGGCGCAGGGGCTGACCGACTTCCTGTTCCCGCTGAGCACCGCCAAGTACACGTCGCACCCCGTCGAGAAGATCGACTTCCAGATTGCCCTC
>JANMLE010001694.1:0-1137 GCA_031372385.1 Planctomycetota bacterium
GGTGGATGCTGACCGCCGAATCGGGCATCCGGATTCCCTGCGTGGTGCTCAAGCCCGAGAAGATTGACCGCCACAAACCGATGATCCTGGCGATCTGTTCCCAGGGGAAGAATCGATTGCTGAAGGAGCGGGCGGGTGAGATCGCGGCGCTCGTCGAGGGCGGGGCGACCGTCTGCCTGATCGACCCGCGCGGTCTCGGTGAATCCAAGCTCGGCGACGGCCACACGCGGCGCAGTTCGGCGACGTCGCATTCGTCCACGGGACTGATGCTCGGCAGCCCGCTGCTGGGTGAGCAACTCCGCGATGTGCGCCTCGCTCTCACCTGGCTCCGGCGGCGTTCCGATGGTGGGTTCCGACCTCTCGTGGTTTGGGGGGAATCGCTGGTTCCACCCAACCCGGCCGATGCGCCGTTTCACACACCGCGCGACAACGACGATGCGCTTCCGGCCGTCTCAGAACCGCAAGCCCCGTTATTGGCGCTGCTCGCCGGACTCTTCGAGGATGATCTCGACTCCATCTACACCGTGGGGGGCCTTGTGAGTTGGCGTTCGCTGCTGGCCAGCCACCTCGTGCTGACAGCTCACGACGTCATCGTCCCTGGTGTCCTCACCGCCGGTGACTTGTCCGATGTCGTCGTCGTCCAACAACCAGGCACGCGGATGCGGATGGATGTCTTGGTCGACGGCTGGAACCGGGTGGCCACGGATGAGGCGATGACGCCGCTCCGCAGTGCTGCGCCGAAAGGTTCATTCCAAGCCAGCCGCCGGGGCATCGTTCCGTGGGTGTTCGAACAGTAGCCGGTTTTTTGATTCCAGCACCCACATTTTCGAGCGGGGGACGTGAGCCCCCGAGTTGCGCCGGTTGCGAAAATCGACCGAGAAACAGTGTGTCAATCAGCCGGAACGCGCTAGCGTCCGGTTCTTGTGGAAACCGTGGGCTAGCCCCCTGCGGCTGATGAATCATCGGGCGAAGACGGCCTTTTCGGACGTCACATGCAGAAGGTACGGAGCTTCGTGAAGTCCCGAAATGCCCGTCCTACAAGACTCCGCCCGCGGCAGGACTTTGAGAATCTGCGGAAATCTGTTTGCCGTTCCCCGGAATCCAACCTAGGTTTCCGGTGGTCGATTCCTTCTCCGG
>JANMLE010000745.1:0-2082 GCA_031372385.1 Planctomycetota bacterium
GCGGCTTGATGGTGCCGCTGACGATGCGGCCGGTGGCGATCCGTCCCACGAATTCCGAGTACGACAGCGATGTCACCATCATCTGGAACGGACCGGTCGGGTTGGTCAGCGGCCCCGGCACGTGACGGATGATCATGTCCAGCAGCGGCTTGATGGAGTCACCCGGCTTTTCCGGATCGTGGGTGGCGTAACCGGCGCGGCCGCTCGCGAACACGTACGGGAAGTCCAGCACCTTGTCGCTGGCACCGAGTTCGACGAACAGGTCGAACGTTTCCGAGAGCACTTCCTGCGGACGCGCGTCCGGCCGGTCGATCTTGTTGACGACGACGATGGGCTGCAGCCCGACCTCCAGTGCCTTCTTCAGCACGAAGCGGGTCTGCGGTCGCGGACCTTCGAAGGCATCGACGAGGACCAGCGCGCCGTCGGCCATGCGCAGCACGCGCTCCACTTCGCCGCCGAAGTCGGCGTGGCCTGGGGTGTCGATGATGTTGATCTTGATCTCGCCGTACATCAGCGCGATGTTCTTGGCCAGGATGGTGATGCCGCGTTCCCGTTCCAGATCGTTGGAATCGAGAATGCATTCCCCCTGCAACTGCGACTCGCGGAACTGGCCGCTCGACTTCAGCAGGCAATCGACCAGCGTGGTTTTGCCGTGGTCAACGTGGGCGATGATCGCAATGTTTCGAATGTCAAACCGTCGCATGGTGCTCTCCGCGCGGCCGAAGGGGACGATCTTTCCCGATGCCACCTGGCAGCAAGAGGTCCGGAACTTCAGCGGGCGATCTCAAAAAACTCGGTGAGCGGTCTCCCCGCAACGGGAAGCCAACTCGGTCAACGTGATTGGACAGACTGGCAGACCGGCCGGGAATGGTGTTGAGTCGCGGGGGCGAAATCACAGGCAGGCGAACTGACAGACACAGCGGGCAAGCCTGGTGTGATCCGGGCAGGCGGGGCAACAGGGTAGCACACGCGACACTGCCGGAGAAGCCCGTGCGAATGAATGTCGGACCAAGATAGAAATGTCACAGGGGTGGCCCAGAGAGAAATGTCACATTGGAATTCCGGGGCGCGGCCCCCCGGAATTCGCGTTTTGCGGGGTCACTGCCCTCGACGCCAAGAATGGTTGGCGGCGGGCTTGTAGGGCGGTTTGATCGGGACGGGTTGAGCGGCCTGTGGTTGGGGTTTGAGGGGCCGGGTCGAGACTTCCGTCCAAGATAGAGTGTGGCTCCCGAAGGTCAGGCGGAGCGTGCCGTCCAGCAGCTCGCTCACCAGGATGTTCTTCCGCGCCGGCGACAGTTTGTGATGGACCACGCGCCACTGAAAAATCCGGTTGCACCACGACACCGTCCCGTCGTTCCGGACCACGCGCGGCTTTGGGTGACACCGCACATGGTTCCGGTTCAGGCCGCGGGGAAGAGGCTGATGCAGATTGGCTGGCGAACGGGTGGTGACGGGGAACGGCTCGTTCATTTCCTCCAGGGATTCGTGCTCCAAGAACGCGTTCGCCGACTCCCGATGTGGATCTGTTGCAGACGCAGCGCCTTCACAAACCGGTCTTGGAAGACTCCGTGACGACGCTCCGCGCGACCCTTCGCCTGCGGGCGGTGAGCCGGGATCAACTCGACCCCCAACTCCCGCAGCGCGCGACCGAACTGCGTCAGCGGCGCGGTGTCGCTGGAAGTTGTCACGCACACATGACCCTCGTGGCGTTCCGGATCGTCGACCCCAGACGGAGCCGCCCGGCCCACCGCATCCGGGGGAAGGTCGTGAGCGTTGACCTGTTCCCCCGCGTGACACCACGTCTGGCCGTCGTGTTTGAACGGCCCGAGAAGTGCTTTTTTCCGGGGGTCCGCGCGGATTCGCGGGGCACCATTGCGGTGGAAATCCTCGCGCTGTTGGGCGATGTGCCGGAACGGCTGATCGCGCTGGACAGGGGGCTTTCCTGGGGTGATGCAAAGTTGGTATTGGCGGGGTGAATTGGTCTTGTCGAGGTGGGCGACAAGTGTTTCTCTTTGGAGCGTCAGGTGGCAGCGATCACTTATCCGGAGGCAGCGATGGATCAGTCACAGGGAAGTGGCGGCG
>JANMLE010000808.1:0-5688 GCA_031372385.1 Planctomycetota bacterium
CGGAAGGACATCATGGTTTGTCGCACCACGGCCGCAATCCGGCGAAGATCGAGCAATTGAGGATCATCGAGCGACTGGAGATGACCGTCTTCCGCGACTTCTTGATCTCGTTGCGGGACTCGAAAGAAGCCGGACAAAGCCTGCTCGACAGCACGCAGGTTCTGATCGGCAGCAACCTCGGCGACGCCAGCGGTCACGGCACGACCAACCTGCCGGTACTCCTCGCCGGCGGCGGCTACCAGCACGGCCAGCACATCGCCGGCGACACGAAGAACAACACGCCGCTCGGCAAACTGTACGTCAACATGCTGCAACGCTTCGGCGTCGAGACCAACACGTTTGGCTCCGGAGTCGGAACGATCACGGGGCTGACGTAGGGCGAGGGAACCGCAATTCAAAATCGTTCTGCCCCCATCGTTCTGCCTGAACTCGTTGGGCAGAACGATGGGGGCAGAACGATAAAGAAGCTCGTCATCAATCTCATTGAGGTAGAAATAAAGAACTCGCAGGCCAGCCAATGCCAAGGTCCTGGTCTGGCCGTGCAGTGCAGTGCAGTGGGTCGATGTCGAAGAGCCCGAACTGCCGTTGCTCGGCGACCGCTGGTTGTCGGCCGACATTCCGGAGAAGTTGCCCGAAGCCCTGCGCCTTGGTGCGACGTTGAAGCAACTTCCGCCGAGCACGCCGAGTACACGCGAACAATTTCTGGTCGCGATGCGAGTCACCTTCCAACGGATCGGCGCACGGTTCTATTGACGTGATCTCACCGAACCGGAGTTGGCCAGGCACCTCGAAAACATCTCGCGGCAAATCGACGATGGCGGCTCACTCAAAGCGGCGTTCTTGGACGAGGTGGCCGCGCTGATGATGTCGCCAGATTTTCTGTGCGTCGTCGAGCAACCCGGCAAGCTGACTGATTTTTCGTTGGCGTCGCGGCTGGCCTATTTCCTGTGGAACTCGACCCCCGATGTCGAAGTGCTCGATGTGGCGCGCCACGGCCGGCTCGCCGACTCCAACGTGCTGCGACAACAGACTGAGCGGATGCTGAGCGATCCCAAATCGCAACGGTTCGTCAACAGCTTCGTCGATCAGTGGCTGGGTCTGTGGGGCATCGACAACACGACTCCCGACAAGGACCTCTATCCCGATTACGACGATGTGCTGAAGGTCTCCAGCGTGCTGGAAACGCAGGCCAGCTTCCGGCGGATGCTCGACAAGAACCTGAGCGTGCGAGACTTCGTCGCTCCGGATTGGATGCTGGTGAACGAACGACTGGCCTCGCAATACGGTCTCGCGGGCGTCGGCGGGTTTGCACTTCAGGAAGTACCGCGACCGACGGATTCACCGTTCGGCGGCGTCTGGACGCAAGCGGCCACCATGAAGGTGACCGCCAACGGCACGCTGACATCGCCGGTAAAACGCGGCGTCTGGGTTGCGGAACGTCTGCTGGGCACGCCGATACCGCCTCCGCCCCCGAACATCGAACCGGTCGATCCCGACACGCGCGGCGCGAAAACACTGCGCGAGCAACTGGCCTTGCACAGCAGTCAGGGAACCTGCAAGGCGTGCCATGCGAAGTTCGATCCCTACGGCTTCGCTCTGGAAAGCTTCGATGTCATGGGCGCGTTTCGGACCAAGTTCCGCGAGGCTGACCCCGAGTTCGCCAAGCACCCCCCGAACGAACGCCCTGGCCGCAACAAATGGCGCGAGGGACTGCCGGTGGATTGCAGTGGCACGACACCCACGGGCGACGCGTTCGCCGGAGTGCAACAGTTGCGACAGATGCTGGCCAAGAACCCCGAGCAACTCGCTCGCGGCGTGACCCGGCATTTGATCACCTTTGCCACCGCCGCGCCGGCCACCCACCTCGATCAGCGTGTGATCGAGGCCATCGTGAAGAACTCCGCGCGTGAAAAATACGGCCTGCGATCACTGGTCCACGGCGTGGTTCAGAGCGAGCTGTTCCGCAATAAGTAAACAGGCATATAAGGTCTGGCCGGTTCGTCACGGCGGACAGCAACGAACACCGGGAACCGGGGAACACCGGCGTCCGTCAGCTCCTGATACTTCACGCTGATTGTCCGGCCAATCGCGGAGGGCAGGTCGCACCGGGTGGCCGACAGTCCCGTGCCGCAGGCGAACCTGATCCCGTTGGGAAGTTGCACGAGCAACGCACCGAGACGTCCCCGGTGCCGGCCCTTCCCCGGTTCGTGGCCGATGACAACCGCCGCGCAGTCCTGGAACGATTTGACCTTGAGCAGAGTGGCGGAACGGCGGGGCTCACAGAGCGACGCCGGTTGCCGCAGAATCAGTCCCTCGCCGCGCCCGAGGCGATTCCGGCGGATGTCGCCAAGACTCTGCAAGAGTCCGCGTGGGCTCAGCATCAAGAAACGGCGGCGGCGTTGAAGAGGTAACGCGGCGGTGCCGTCGCCGAAAGATCCCGCTCAGATCCGAGTCGAAGTCACATCGGGCAAGCCGTGTGCCTTCGCGGTGCCTGACGCCTGCCACATAGTCGCGCAGATGCGAGCCGGAGTTGTCTAGCGCGACTTCCCCGGTGCGATGGTCGATTACGCCAAACAAGAACTCAGCGACGATTGTCTGGCGATGTTTCTGCAGGGAGCCCAAGGGAATCTCGATCCATATGACCTCCACAATCTGCGCGGCGGGAAGCGGTTGAATATCGCTTGCCAAGCGGGCATCTCGTTGGGCAAGGGGGCGTTGCGAGTGGCGGAGGAAATCAAGGACGGGGCATACCCGCTTGCAATCTGTCCCGCTCGACAAGATACTTCGCCACCGCCGCATCGGGGTCGTTCGGCGGGCCGGAGTTCCGCATCGTTCCGCATCTCTTCCCGGCGTGTCGCTTGGTCGCATTGGGACGAAGCGGAAACTCGGGGCAAGGTTGATTCGGCCTTGCAGGTTTCGCAGGTTTCGTCGAATGCGATTCCCCGGTCAGCGTGGCATCTGGTGGTTCGGCGGGTGTCAATCGCCGGTGTCAGATTCCACTTTGGCCTTCGGGAATTTCAAGAAGCCCCGCCAGAACAAGCTCGGAGTGCGTAGCTCAGTCGGTAGAGCAACGGACTTTTAATCCGTAGGTCCTGGGTTCGAGTCCCAGCGCACTCAGTTTCCTCAACAGTCATCAACCCTGGGCAGGCGTGCTCACTTCCCGTGTTTTTCAAGGGAGTGTGCCAATCATCGGGTTCCTGCGGGAGGGGCGATGATTCATCAGGCGTCGTCAATGGGTTGCACGCTTCATCAGTTGGGCGTGCAACGAAACGTGCAACTGACGTTGTGACTTCGCCCACCGCAGAACTCGTGGTCGCAGCCAGACACGGCACCACCCCGGTTGCTTGGCGAAGGTGAGCGACGGCAGGTTTTCCACCGCCGCATTCATGTCGGCCGTTCTGGCGTGGGCGTACCGATCCATCGTCAACGTGTTGGTCGAATGTCGCACCAGTTTCTGCGCGACTTTCGGATGAACTCCGGAATCGGTCAGCATCGTAAGGACCGTTCGAGAACTTATTGTCGTGGATCGCTCCGCGATCCAACGTTCTGATCGCGGAGCGATCAGCGACAAGGCGACAGTTAATTCTCGAACGGTCCTTACTTCACGGACCCGGCAGGTCAGGGAATGCTGGCCAAGGTTCTTGAGGAACTCACGTCTGCCAATGCTCACTGAGAATCACGCAACTCGTGCTGCGCCAGGCTTCCATTTTTGGGGGGGCGTTACTGTAATCCGGTCGCTCCGCTGACCGGACGTCCCGTCGGCGGAGCGGCGGGACTACAGTAGTCGCCAGTCTTCCTTGACCCCACAACGCAAGGTTGACGAAGCACTACGCCGCGCGTTTCTCTCGCACGACATCCTCGAACATCGCCGCGACCTGTTGTGCGTTGTCGACGATGCGCAGTCGCGAGGCACCGTCCCAGCAGGCGTCGTGCATCGACTGCTTCTGCGATGCCGGCAGTGCCAGATGATGGTCGATCTGTTCGGCTAGGAGGTCGACCGACCAGGCGTCAGGAATCAAATAGCCGTTGCGGCCTTCGCGGATGATCTCCGCACCGCCGGCGGTGGCGGTCGTGATGACCGGCGTGCCGCAGGCCATCGCTTCCAAGTTCACGTTGGGGAACGGTTCGTAGATGGTCGGCAGCACGAACAGGTCCGCCGCCCCGTAGAACCGCTGAATGGCCGATTGGCGTCCGGCGAAGATCACCCGCTGGCCGATCCCGAGTGACCTCGCCCGGCGCGCGAAGCTGGTCACGCTCCCCTGGCCGACGACGAGCAGCCGCGTCTCGCGATGCTTCAGCCGGGCCAGAGCGTCGAGCACCGAGTCCAGCCCCTTGCCGCGGAAGTCCATCGAGGCGAACACCAGCAGCGGGACGTCGGCGTCGATCTTCCATTCCGCGCGGACCGCCGCCCGCTCGGCACGGACACCGGGATGAAACGTCGTCGTGTCGACCCCGTTGATGATCTGGCAGATGCGCGAGTCGTCGACGCCGAAGTATTCGCGCAGCAGACGCGCGTCGAGTTGCGATTGCACGATGACCCGCCGCACGCCCTCCGCGCCGAAGATCCGCCGCTCCAGATCAAACACCAGCCGATGCCGCGGGTTGAGGTGTTGCAGCCAGCGGGTCACCGGGTGCCGGTAGTACATGTTGACCCAGTGAATCTGCAGCCGCTCCGTCAGACGAAAAGTGTCCAAGCCGTCGACCCGCGACAGGCCATGCACGACGTCAAAGCGGTGCTTCTTCAGCACGTGGCCGGTGTTCACAAAGAACGATTTGTTCTTGGTCCACGAGTTCAGCCGCACCACCGGCACCGGCACAAACGCGACCTCGTCCTTCAATTCGTCGTCAATCGCCTCACCGACAATCGTCACCTGATGGCCGAGCTTTTGCAGCCCGCGGAACAAGTTCACGCAGTACCGCTCGGCTCCGCCTTTCTTCAGCGAACAGTGACGTCGAACGAGGGCGATGTGCATGGGAGCGAGTGGGTAGTGGGTGGTGGGTAGTGGATAGAAAGAGACGGGAGTCAGGTTCAGGCGACGTGGCGTTGTTTGTCGTGCTTGGCGAGTTGGCGTTGGACGGCGGCGAAGACCGTGTCGACCGACAGCTCCTTCATGCAGCGGTGGTGCAGTAGCGGGCATTCGCGTTGTTGACAGGGGCCGCAGTCGAGTTTCAGTTGCAGGTGTTCGGACTTGTCGTACCCCGTTTCGCTCCACGCGATGTGAGTCGGGCCGAACAGCGTGATGACCGGTGTGCCGAACGCCGCGGCAAAGTGCCGGGGGCCGGAGTCCGTCGTCACCAAGAGTTCGGCACCACGGATCGCGGCCTTCGTGAGGCCGATGCTCAGCGGTGCGTCGGCGAGACTCACCACGGCCGGATGATCCGCCTTGGCCGCGATCCACCGCGCATCGTCACGTTCGGACGGTCCGCAAACGACGAGCACCGTCTTGCCGAGTTCGTGGACCACGCGCCGGGCCAGTTCGACAAACTGTTCGCGAGGCCAGTTCTTCGCGGCACCAAACGCGCCGCCCGTGTTGAAGCAGACCACGCCGCTCTGGCGCAAGTCGGCGGTCTTCGTCCCCTCGCCCCCCGCCTTGGGGGGGAGAGGGCCAGGGTGGGGGGGGGCGTGGAAGTCGGTCGACGACTGATGAGCGGGCAAACATTGACCGGTCGCGTTTGAGGCAAGTGAAG
>JANMLE010000813.1:0-1097 GCA_031372385.1 Planctomycetota bacterium
TGGTGACGCATGACTCGCATTGAGCAGCCGGTCAGGATTGGTGTTGTCGGCCTCGGGCGCTTCGGGCGGCTGCATGCGTTGACGTTGTCGGGTTTGGCTGAGGCCGAGTTGGTGGGACTCGTCGCGCGGCGAGCGGAAAGCTTGACGCGCATCGCGTCCGAGTTGCCCGGGGTTCGGGGTTGGACGAACCTGGAGCAGGCGATCGACGAGTCCGGGGCGGAAGCGTGGGTCGTGGCCTGTTCGACCGCCGAGCATGTCCGTGTGACCCGCACGCTGCTCGCCGCCGGCAAGACGGTGCTGCTGGAAAAACCGATCGCCGACAATCTCTACGAGGCCCGCAGTCTGACGCCGCTGGTTCAGGCCGACTCGCGCAATCTGATGCTCGGGCACATCGTGCTGTTCAACAGCGAGTTTCAGCAACTGCGTCACGAAGTGAGTCGTCGCGGACCACTCGCCTACATCGACTGCGTGCGTCACCGACCGGCCAGCATCGTGACCGACTTTCCCGGCGAGAATCCGTTGCAGGCCGCGATGGTTCACGACCTGTATGCCGTCCAGGTGTTGATGAATCGAGCCGAACCCTCTCGCTTCCAGGCCGTCCAACACCGGACCCGAACGGGCGCGGTCGATCTGGTGAATGCTCAACTGCAATGGCCCGACGGGACGCTGTCATCGTTCGCCGCCTCGTATCTGACGCCGGCGGGGATGCCGCCGCGCGGGTTTGATCGGATGGAGGTTTTCGGAGACGGTTGGTCGGCGCGGATCGCTCCGAATCCGCGTCCGATCGAAGTCTGGTCGGACAGCGCGACCTGGCCGCTGCCACTGGAAATCCGCACGGGATCGAGCGGGCCGACGGGGATGATGGCCGAAGAACTGCGCACGTTTTGCCGAGTCGTTCGCGGTCTCGTTCCGGTTCCCCTTGGAGCCACCTACGCCGACGCACTTCAAGTCCAGCAATGGATGGAACGGCTGGCTGCCCTCACGACGTGATTCTGTAAGGACTCCGGAACGTGGTCGCGAATGGCAACATCCTCAACCGGATGGCAAAGGGGCAGCTTGAGTGGCTCGCCCTGAGTCCTCGAAGGGCGTGGGTATTA
>JANMLE010000839.1:0-3346 GCA_031372385.1 Planctomycetota bacterium
GGTGCCCCGTTCGGTCATGACACCGTCGAGACCGCGCTGATGATCAACCCGATCGCCGCCACGCTGTCAGTGATCCGGTTCCCCGGCTTCCGCGAATACGACCTGATCCCCGGTCATTGGTGGGTCATCGGAACACTGTCGCTTGCCAGCCTGATCCTGCTCGTCGTTCAAACCGTCCGCCTGTCCCGCCCACAGTAGGTTGCCATGCGACTTTCATATTCCAGCGTCGTGTTTCTCTCCGTCGGAGTGACGGCGGCGGGCATTTCAACCGCGGTCATCGCTGACGAGATCCAACCGTACTACCTGATGGACCAGGAACCCGCCGAGCGGCCCGAGCCCACGCAGTGGTCCCTGCATCCGGAGTTGCTGCCCCTGTGGAAGAAGGGACTCGCGCACCCGGAATCCGAATTGAAGCGGCAGGTGGCGGAAGCCGTGGTGTCGGCCCACCGCCTGGGACACGATGGGATGAGCGTGCTCGTTCCCGAATTGTCGGGTGTGCTGACAGACGACAAAGTTCATCCGGCCGCGCGGCATGCGGCGGCGCATGCCCTGATCGTGCTTGACCACCGCGATTCCGCCGCGACATTGATGGACGTCTCGCAGAAGCACGGGACGGATCTGCGACTGTTGGTCGAGCCCGCGTTGGCGGACTGGGATTTCGCGGGGATGCGTCCCGTCTGGCACCGGCGCATCGCATCGGTGAAGACGCCGCGCCGCGATTTGATCCTCGCCATCAACGGACTGTCCCGACAACGGGATGTCACCGCCCTGGACGCGCTGTTGGCTCTGGCGATGTCGGCCGACAACCCGGCCGATGTCCGGCTGGCCGCCGCCCGCGCGGCCGGTCAAATCACCGATCAGGGATTGGAGGCGAAGGCCGGGCAACTGTTGGCGCGCGGTCCCAATCTGATGCGCGAACGCCTGTGTGGAATGTCGCTGATCGCGCGGCACCGGTCGGACCAGGCGGTCGCGATGCATCAGATGCTCGGTCGCGATCCCGAACCGGCGGTGGCCGCGGGGTCACTGCGGTCGCTGTTCGCCAACGATCCGAAACTGGTGCTGCCGCTGGCCGAGTCTTCCCTGCAAAACCCCGACGCCAACGTCCGGCGTATCGGCATGGAAACCTATCTCGCGCTCCCCACACCCGAGCGGTTGACGACACTCTCGCTCAAGCTGAACGACCCCGATCCCCGCTTGCGCGGGCTGGTCCGGGATTCGTTCCATTCACTCAGCAAAGACGCGGCACTGGAACCGGCAATCCGCCGGTCCGCCATAGCGATCCTGGCCGGCAACGATTGGCGCGGTCAGGAACAGGCGGCAGTGCTGCTGGGCGCGCTGGACGAGGAATCCATCGCGACTCGGCTGATCGAACTGCTCGATTCTCAACGGCCGGAGGTCATGGTGGCAGCCGCGTGGTCGCTGAAGTCTCTCGCCGTCGCGGAGACCGCGGTGCCGGTTCTCGCGTTCGCCCAGCGGCGAACAGACACCTCGAAGGATATCGAGGTCACGGTTCCCGCAGACCTCCAGTTGGGCCACCTGTTTGAACTACTCGGACGATTGAAGACGGTTGCGGCGATCCCGCTGATGGAACTGTACATTCCCAAAAGCCGCATCTACGGGGGTGTTTCCCGAGCCGCCGCAGTCTGGGCGTTGGGAGTGATCCAGGAGGGTCAGTTCAACGAGCCGCAGGCGAAGCTGCTGATGGAACGGGTCATGGACACGATGTCATCGCCGCCGGAACAGTACATCGTTCGCCGCGCCGCGGTCCTGACGCTGGGTCGCCTGCGGGCCAAGACCCAGTTGGCCGGCCTGAAGCAACTGATCGGACCGGCAGTGGACAACAACGAGTTTGAACTGACGCTCCGCTGGTCAGTGCTGCAAATCTCGGGTGAGACACTACCCGTCATGCCGCCGACGACCATCGAACGGACCGGCTGGTTTCTGGAACCGTCGCTGCGTGAGAGAGCGGAGCGGTAACGGGCGGCGCATCAATACGGCGAGCGGCAATTCTTGATTGACCCGCCGTCGAGCCACCGGGACAAGCCCAGTGGCGGGGAAGCAAACTCTTGCCGCTCGCCTAACTGTCGGGATTTGAGCGTCGTAGTCCGGACGACAGCGTCTGCGATGCTCACTGCAACCCGTCGATCGGCCGGTTGGCTTCCGCGAGCCGGATGATTTCACGCGGCACCTGCTGCTCCAGGCGCAGCTTGCCGACGTCGAACAGCGTGTGCAGGATGGTTGCCAACAGATTCGCCGGACGATAGCCCGCACCGATCGGGCGCGTGGCGTGGTTGTCCGACGTGCCGATCACCTGTCCCATCTTCAGGCCTCCGCCAGCCAGCAGCAGCGGCGTCAGTTCCCCGTAGTGATCCCGGCCGCCGTTGTTGTTCTTGCGCGGAGTCCGACCCATTTCCCCCGTGACGACCAGCAGGATCTTGTCGCTCAGGCCGCGGTATGCCAGATCCTCGATGAACGCGCTGACGGCATGGTCGACCTGGCCCCCCATCGGATAGATCCCGGCCATCTGCTTGGGACTGTTGCCGTTGGCGTGATAGTCCCAACCACAGTCCGACACGGTGACGAACCCGCATCCCGCCTCGCACAGCCGACGTGCCAGCAGCATCTGGCGGCCGAGCAGATTGCTGGCCCGGCGCATGTCAAACCAGCGCGTCAGCTCTTCCAGCTTGAACAGGTGGCTGGTGTCGTAACGGGCGACCGTCGCCGGATCTTCTTTGGTGAGATCGAAGGCATCGGCCACGCCGCGCGTGATCATTTCGAACGCCTGCTGCTGGTAAGTGTCGACTCCCTCCAGCAGACCGCTGGCATCGGCCCGACGCCGGAACCGGTCGAGATCGCCCAGCAGCGCCTTGCGGTCCACCAGTCGCGGCGGTGCCACCGACATGCGCATGTCCTGCTGTAGGTCGCCGCCGCCGCTCGGATTGAACGCCGCATAGGTGGAGCCGAAGCTGCCGGGCTGGGTCAGTGTCGGCAGCGCCGATGTTTCGAAGTTGCTGCCGAGTTTCAGTCCGTCCTGAACCGCCTCCGGCAACACGAGCACGTTGGTCGGCAGTCCGGTGACCGGATGATTGGTGCCGCGAACCCGGGCGTACATCGAACTGACCGTCGCCTTGGTGGGATTGTTCGCGCTCAGGACTTCACCATAGCTGTGGCCCCCATTCCCGCTGCCGTACGAACGGACAATCGCCAGCCGATCGGCCAGCGCGGCGAGGCGCGGAAACGTCGCACCGAATGTGATGCCAGGCAACCGGGTCGCCACTTCTCCGGTGTTGCTGTGAATCTCAGTGGGGGCGGACATCTTGGGGTCGAAGAATTCGATGTGCGGCGG
>JANMLE010000881.1:0-1552 GCA_031372385.1 Planctomycetota bacterium
CCGAGCCCGACGAGGCCCAGTGTCTGACCGGCGATGCGCTGCATTGGCGGAGCGATCGACGAGTGGTACTCGCCGCTCTTCGTTCGCCGGTGAAAGAACCCGATTCGGCGCGCACACGCGAGCAACAGTCCCAGCGCGTGATCCGACACTTCGCCGACGCAGTAGTCCGGACAGTTCGTGACCGGGATGCCGAGCGCCGTCGCGGCCGAGACATCAATGTTGTCGAGACCGATCCCGAATCGAGCAACCGTCCGGCACCGGCCGCTCGCCCGAATCACCGGCTCTGTGACCTTGGCCCAATTCGTGGCGATGGCATCCACGTCCGCAGCCGCCGCGATGAGTGCCGCCTCATCGGTCGAAGCCGGTTCCACAACCTCGGCGTCAATTCGCGAGAGGATCTCCCGCTCGATCAGCGTGTCGGGCCAGGCCCGATCCGTCATCAGGACTCGGAAGCGCACGGGCATGAGAGTCATCCTTCGGCCCAAGTTTTCGTCGCGGCAGGACCGCCCATCTCGCTCGACGAAGACGCGGTGCATCAACAACATCCGAGAGACCCAAGTTGCGATATGACAGAGGCTACTCTTGGAGCGGATGATGCACGGGCCTTAGGAACTGGTCCGAAATAACTTCCCGACATTCGTAGTTTGAACCCCTTGGTCCGGACGAGTCCTCTCGCAGCGGTCATCGACGATTTCGTCCGGACCTAGGGGTCCGGACTACGCCACCATGAATCGCGAAGTTATTTCGGACCAGTTCCTTACTTGCCGCTCTGCTGTTCCGCGGCGAGTTCGGCCATGCGCTGGGCGGGGATGACGAGTCGTTCCCAATTCTTCGCGACGTAATCGGGCGGGCCGCCCTGGTTGGCGACGGCTTGGGCGACCATCACGGTCGGCACGAGGATGATCGCGTCCCACGGACAGACGGTCAGTTCGTAGGGAGCGCTCTTCTTGGTCGGGATGTGGATGCAGACTTCGCAACCGACGCACCGCTCGACGTCGATCTCGCACCACGATTGCAGGCAGCCGATCGTCTCGCCGGGCACCTTGTAGATGCAATCGACGGGGCAGACTTCCAAGCACGCTTCACAGCCCGTGCAGTTGTCCGCGTTGATGACCGCGACTTCCTTGGGAAGCTTCTTTCGTCCGCCTGCTTTCGCCATGAATCGTCACCTCTCGACTTGCCGTCGCCGTGGGATTGATGCCGCTGTCAGAAGCCGTTCGCCTCCGCGACACGAACTTCTCTCCAAACTCATTCCAAACATTTGCTCATCGGCACTGACCGGCCCAGACTTGTGCGGTCTCGTGACGACTCGCGCAACCCGTGCTGGTGGGCGGGATTCTAGCCCAAGCCTTCCGCGCTGGCGAGCGGTCCCGGCGGCAATTCTCTTTCGTGGGAAGACTCTCCGATGGGATAGCCGAAGCCAATCGCGTCCAGTTTCGGTTTCCAGTCGTGAGCAATACAATCGCTCCCACTATGGCAGGAAACTCATTTGGGCAGGCGTTTCGGATCACAACGGCCGGCGAAAGTCACGGGCCGGCCAACGTGGTCATCA
>JANMLE010000893.1:0-1440 GCA_031372385.1 Planctomycetota bacterium
GTGTCATGACCCGGTTCCGTCCCGCGATGCTCAAACCGATCCCCGCGCTGCTGCTTGGCCTGACCGATCCGACGTGCGGCCTGAACATGGGCCAGACGGCCGAGTTGCTCGTCCGCGATTTCGGGATCACCCGCGAGGAACAAGACCGCTTCGCACTCCTCAGTCATCAACGGGCCGCCGCGACGTGGGAACGCTGCTTCTTCAAGGGCGAGACCGCACCGGTAACACTGCCGGACGGCAAGCCGGTGGAGAAGGATTCGGGGCCGCGCGCGAACCAGACGCTCGAAGCCCTCGCCAAATTGAAGCCCTTGTTTGAACCAACGACGGGCTCGGTCACCGCAGGCAACAGTTGCCCCATCACAGACGGCGCGTGTGCGCTCGTCCTGATGCCTGCGGACCGGGCCCGTGCGTTGGGAATGGTGCCGCTGGGATACATTCGCGACTACTCCGTGTCCGGGTGTGAGCCGCGGCGCATGGGACTCGGCCCGGTCCATGCGACGCACAAGCTCATCGCCCGGCACGGTCTGTCTCTGTCGGACTTTGACCTGATCGAAATCAACGAGGCGTTCGCGGCGCAGGTTCTCGCCTGCCAGCGCGCCTTCGCATCGGATGAGTTCGCGGAAGAACACTTCGGCCGGACGAAGGCGCTCGGCGAAGTCCCGATCGAAAAACTGAACGTCAATGGCGGAGCCATCGCACTCGGGCATCCCGTGGGAACCACCGGCGCCCGGCTGGTCCTGACGCTGCTCCGCGCGCTCCGGGAAAAGAAATTGAATCGCGGCCTGGCCACCCTGTGTATCGGTGGCGGACAGGGAATGGCCATGTGGTTGGAAGTGGAGGAATCATGAACAGTCTGCATTTGACGAACTTCGACGTGCATCGCGACTTTCGCGGAGTGATGACGGCCATTCTCAACGTGTCCGATCAGGCCGTGAACGTCTTCAACGAAAGCGTGATGCACGATCTCGATGAACTGCTGCGGGAGGTCGAGCACGATCCGTCAGTGACCGCGCTCGTCTTTCGCAGCGGCAAAGAAAGCGGGTTTCTCGCCGGTGCCGACCTGAAGATCATCGGCACGCTCGCGACGCCTGAAGCGGCCCAGGAAATCTGCTGGTCGGGACAGGGCCTGTTGCAGCGGCTGGAGTCCCTGCGGGTTCCCTCGGTGGCGATCATCAGCGGCGTCTGTCTGGGAGGCGGCCTGGAGTTCGCGCTCGCCTGCAAATACCGCGTCGTCATTGATGATCCGCGGACCCGGCTCGGTCTGCCCGAAGTGGAACTCGGCCTGATGCCCGGCTGGGGCGGAACGCAGCGGCTGCCGCGCTTGATCGGATTGTCCGCCGCACTGCCGATGCTGCTCACCGGAAAGAAGGTGAGCGCGAAGGATGCTCACCGGATCGGATTGGCGGATGTCGTCTGCCGGCAGGACGAGGCCGACGCGCA
>JANMLE010000909.1:0-1235 GCA_031372385.1 Planctomycetota bacterium
CCAGTTGCGGCAGCTTGAGCACCGCATTCACATCCTCGAAGGTCTCGCCCTGATCTTCAACGACCTCGACAAGGCGCTGAAGATCATTCGCAACAGCACGGGAAAGCGTGATGCCGCCGACAAGCTGATGAAAGTCTTCGCGCTCGACGAAGCGCAGACGATGGCGATCCTCGAACTGCAGCTCTATCGCATCTCGCAACTGGAGATCAACACGATCCTCGAAGAGCTGGGCGAGAAGCGGGCCGAAGCCGACAAGATCAGCAAGGTGCTGGCGTCGGAAAAGAAACTCTGGAACGTCGTTCAGACGGAACTCGAAGAACTCTCGGCACAATTCCCCGACAAGCGCCGGACCGCCATCGGCAGCAGCGAGGAGATCGTCGAGTTCGATGCCGCCGCGTACATCGTCCGCGAAAACACCAACGTCGTGCTGACGCGCGAAGGCTGGATCAAGCGCGTCGGCCGGCTGCAAAGTGTCGAGACGACCCGCGTGAGGGAAGGGGACTCGGTGCTGGACGTGATCCCCGGCAACACGATGGACAACGTGGTCTTCTTCTCCAGCGACGGCATCGCGTACACGCTGGGCATCGCGGACATCCCCGCGTCCTCGGGGTACGGCGAACCGATCTCGAAATACGTCAAGATGGGCGACGGAGTCAGCATCGTGGCCGCGCTGACCACCGACGCGCGCTTCACTCTGCCCGAAGAAGATTCAGGCAGCGACCTGCCGCCGTCTCCCTATTTTCTGGTGCTCACACTGCGCGGTCAGATCATGCGTCTGCCGCTGTCACCGTTCCGCGTCCCCTCGACAAAATCGGGGCGAAAGTACTGCCGGCTCGCACCGGGAGACCGGGTCATCTGGTTGGAACTTGTCCGCGACGCCACCTCCATGTTCATCGCCACGCGGCAGGCCCGGGTGACGCACTTCGCCATCGACGACGTCCCCATCCTGTCCGGCGCAGGGAAGGGAGTGCGCGGCATCAAGCTGTCCGAACCAAAAGACGAAGTGCTCGGCGCCGCGCAAATGGCCCGGCCCAGCGACTGCCTGCGCGTGAAGACCAGCGGCGACAAAGTGCTGGTCTTCGGCCAAATGAAGTACGAAGTGACGTCCCGCGGCGGCAAGGGAATCCGAGCCGCCCAGCGCAGCACATTCACCGAAATCCTGCACCCCGAAATCACCCTCATCGACTGGGCGGCGCTGGAGGCCGAAAAGCAGTAACCCGAAGCGTAAGCGAGGG
>JANMLE010000910.1:0-3080 GCA_031372385.1 Planctomycetota bacterium
GCGGGACATCGTCGACCAGACGGTCTCGGGATTCGAACAGACCGAGAACGCGCAGCTCTTGGACAGCAGCTTCCAATCGGCCTTTCGCATCATCACCAGCACGCAGGCGCGCGAGGCGTTCGACCTCACCAAGGAACCGCAGGCCGTTCGCGAGCGGTACGGCATGAACCGGTTTGGACAGTGTTGTCTGCTCGCGCGACGACTGGTCGAGGCGGGTGTGCGGTTCGTCACGGTCAACACGTTCCTGACAGTCTTCAACGAGGTGACGTGGGACATCCACGGCACGGCCCCGTTCACATCGATCGAAGGGATGAAGAACATCGTGGCGCCGATGTACGACCAGGCGTACAGCGCCCTGATCGAAGATCTGGTGCAACGGGGGCTGCTTGGAAACACTTTGGTCTGCAACCTGTCCGAGTTCGGTCGGACACCGCGGGTCAACCCGGCGGGGGGACGCGATCACTGGCCGCAATGCTGGACGGTGTACTTCGCCGGCGGCGGCGTGAAGGGGGGCCGAGTGGTCGGTCGCAGCGATCCGATCGGCGGCTATCCCGCGGAACGACCGGTCACACCGCCGGAAGTGGTCGCGACGATCTATCACAGCCTGGGCTTCAACGTGGAGGACCATCTGCCCGGCCCCGCGGGACGACCATTCCCGCTGACCGACTCGGGGATGAAGCCGATCACGGAGTTGTTCGCGTAGTGCATGCGGGGTGTTTGTCGCGGAGGTTTCGGACTATGCCACGCAACAAGCGCCGACGACGTGAATGGCTCTGCCGGCAGACAAAACAACAAGACACATCGCAAGGTTTGGATCAAGAGGGAAGCTCTGCACCGAACATCTTCACAAAGTGGCATTCTCTGCGATGGGTATTGCTGCTGGGGCTACTGCCCCTGCCCGGCGCTGGAATCGTGTATCGCATCGAGCAGCAGATCGTTCCTGTGATTCTGTACAGTTCGATACTGGCATGCATTGGAGCCCTCCAAGTGCAGACGCTCGTCACGGGCGTTTCCAAATCAAATAGGGGGCAATTCGAACGAAAATCAGATCCCTTCAATTTCTGGCGAGATGTTGCAGTCTGGGGTTTGGCCTACGTGCTTTTCTTCTGTTTCCCGTACTACGTCTTGTTGAGTCACCAATGAAACTGCTCCGACGATCATTTCTGGTAATTGCATCCCTCAACTATGCGGCAGGCTGGTCCAGCGCCGCAGCAGACACTTTGATCGTGCTGCCGCGCGAGGTGACGCTGACTGGCCCCGAGGCCCGGCAGACGCTCCTCGTTGAAATGGCGGACGGTCCGCTGGCAACCGGGCCGGTGACAGACGGCGTGACATTTTCCTCCGACAACGAGAGTGTCGCCAAGGTTGTCGCCGGTCGCGTGGTCCCGATTGGCAACGGGACCGCGACGATCACGGTTTCAGCCCGCGGACAGACCGCGAAGACGAGCGTGACTGTCGAGAAGTTTGCTGCGCCGCATTCATGGACGTTTCGCAACCACGTGCAATCGGTGCTGTCGAAGTCCGGTTGCAACGGGGGGGCGTGTCATGGGGCGGCGGCCGGCAAGAATGGCTTCAAGCTGTCGCTGCGCGGTTATGACCCGGAAGCGGACTTCTTCGCCATCACCAGGCAATCACGCGGTCGAAGAATCGTGACCGACGATCCGGGACGCAGCCTGATCCTGACCAAGCCGACGGGGGCGATTCCCCACAAGGGAGGCGTGCGCTTCGCCGAGGATTCGCTCGAATACCGCGTCATCGCCGAGTGGCTCGCGCAGGGGCAGACGGGGCCTTCGCCGGATGATGCCAGGATCTCGCGCTTGGAGATCCTGCCCGATGCCGCGCGGCTGCTGGCGGGTGTCGAACAGCCGATGATCGTGCGGGCTCACTTCACCGACGGGCACACCGAGGACGTGACACGGTGGGCCAAGTACACGTCGACCAACCACACGGTCTGCACGGTCGATGACCACGGGCTGGTCAAAGTTGTCGGGAGTGGCGAAGGGGCGGTTGTCGCCTGGTATCTGGCTCAGAACACCACCGCGACCGTCACGGTTCCCTACGGCCATCCCGTCACTCCGGAAACCTTCATGCAGTCGAAGCGAGCCAACTTCATCGACGATCTGGTGCTGGAGAAGTTGGCCGCGCTGAACATTCCCCCGTCTCCAAAATCGGATGACAGCGAGTTTCTGCGGCGCGTGTTTCTCGACACCATCGGCCTGTTGCCGACGGTCGAGGAGGCCCGTGCGTTTCTTGAAGACACCGATCCGGACAAGCGCACGAAGCTGATCGAGCAATTGCTGTCGCGCCCGGAATTCGTGGACTACTGGGCCTATCAATGGTCCGACGTGCTGCTGCTGACGGGCAGCCGCCTGCGACCACTGGCGATCAAGTCGTACTACCAATGGATTCGCGAGCGGGTGGCGAACAATGTTCCGTGGGACGACTTCGCGCGCGGCGTGTTGCTGGCCAAGGGGAGCACCTTCGAAAACGGGGCCGCCAACTTCTACGCGCTGCATCAGGATCCGCAGGACATGGTGGAAACGACGTCGATGGCGTTTCTGGGGATGTCGATTCAATGTGCCCACTGTCACGACCATCCCAATGAGAAGTGGACCAACGATGATTACTATGGCATGGTCAGCCTGTTCGCGCGAGTCCGCGGGAAGGGCTGGGGCGGCGACTTCCGCAATGGAGACGGCAACCGGGTGATCTTCGTGGACGATCAGGGCGAAGTCCTGCAACCGCGCACGGGCAGGCCGCGTCAACCGAAGCCCCTGGACGGTGAAGCGATCTCGTTCGACGACCCCGGCGACCGTCGCGAACACCTCGCCCGCTGGTTGACCTCGCCGCAGAATCCGTACTTCGCGAAGGCGATCGTCAACCGGGTCTGGGCCAACTACATGGGCAAGGGGCTGGTCGAAGGGGTCGATGACATTCGCCTGACGAATCCCGCCAGCAACGAAAAGTTGTTCGCCCGGTTGGCGCAGGAACTGGTCCGCAACCAGTACGACCTGAAGTGGCTGATGCGCACGATCCTGCAATCGGAAACTTATCAGCGTTCGCATCTGATCCTAAAGGAG
>JANMLE010001006.1:0-2535 GCA_031372385.1 Planctomycetota bacterium
CCCGGCCACAGAAACGCCTTCTGACTGCCGGCCGTCAGATACTCGCCGCTTTCACTACGCACGGCGACGCTGGAGAGAAACCCGGTCAGCAGTGCGCGGTGAATGGCACCGAAGTCACCGCGCCGCGTCCACGGACCGACCTGTTCGGCGGGCAGTGGTTTCGATGCGACTGCTGCGGCGCGAGGAGCGGCGGTCGGCTGCGATCCGGCGGTCTCTGATCCGTGGCCTGTTCCGAGCGAGGCGGCTTTGGTCGCGGTCGTCGCTCTCGCCATCTCACCCAGACTGTCGGTGACGATCGTGACCAGTTCCGCATGCACGTCGACCCATTCGCGCAGCCGGGTCCACGACAGGAAGTTCTGCTGGCACGCCTTGCGCAATTGGCCCTTCGACAACTCGCTCTTGAGCTTGTGGTAGAAGTCCCACAGCTTGAGATAACTGAGAAAGTCGGACTCTTCATCGGCGAATTGCTTGTGAGCCTCATCGGCCTGCTGCTGCTTTTCCAGCGGACGTTCGCGCGGGTCTTGAATCTCCAGCGCCGAGGCGATGATCAGGATCTCACCCAGGCAATGCTCCTCCAGCGCCGCCCAGACGATGCGGGCGATGCGCGGATCGACCGGCAACCGGGCCAGCCGGCGTCCCAGCGGAGTCAACTCGTGCTCTTCCGTTACCGCTCCCAGTTCGAACAGTGTCTTGTAGCCGTCGCGAATCGCCTCGGACTTGGGTGCCTCAAGGAATGGGAACTCTTCGATCGGGCCGAGGCCCAGCGTCTTGGTTTGCAGGATGACGTCGGCGAGGTTTGATCGCAGGATCTCGGGCGCGGTGAACCGCTCGCGCTGGGCGTAGTCCTCTTCCGAGTACAGCCGGATGCAGATGCCAGCACCAATGCGACCACAGCGGCCGGCGCGTTGATCGGCGGAGGCGCGTGAGATCGCTTCGATCGGCAGCCGCTGCAACTTCGAGCGGGGTGAATACCGGCTGATCCGCGCGGTGCCGGTGTCGACGACGTAACGAATCCCCGGCACGGTCAGCGACGATTCGGCAACGTTCGTGGCGATGATGATCCGGCGCGAGGACGATGTCTGAAAGACGCGCTGCTGCTCCGCGGCCGACAAGCGCGCGTACAGCGGCAACAGTTCGGGCTTCGAACCGCCAAACGTCCGGCCGCGCAGCGACTTGGACGCCTCGTGAATCTCCCGCTCGGTCGGCATGAAGACCAGGACATCACCGGGTCCGCGCGCGGTGAGTTCGGCGACGGCATTGGCGACAGCCTGTTGCAGGTCCGGCTCGTTGCCCTCCTCGTCGGGTTCCGGCGGCCGATGCAGGATTTCGACCGGATACGTTCGTCCGGTGACTTCCACGACGGGGACGTGACCCGCGACCGAGGCAAAGTGGTCGGCGAAGCGCTGCGCGTCGATCGTCGCCGACGTGATGATGATCTTCAGCTCACGCCGCTTGGCGATCAGCCGGTGCAGATAGCCGAGCAGAAAGTCGATGTTCAGCGACCGTTCATGCGCTTCATCGACGATGATCGTGTCGTACTGGTCGAGCCAACGGTCGTGCTGGGTTTCGGCGAGCAGGATGCCGTCGGTCATCAGCTTGATGTATGTCTGCGGCGACGTGGCATCGGCGAACCGCACCTTGAAGCCGACTTCGCGACCGAGCGGCACGTGCAACTCTTCGGCAATGCGCGTCGCCACCGACCGCGCGGCGATGCGGCGGGGCTGCGTGTGTCCGATCAGGCCCTCGACGCCGCGCCCCAGCTCCAGACAGATCTTCGGCAGTTGGGTCGACTTGCCCGATCCGGTTTCGCCGCACAGGACGATGACCCGGTGATCGCGGATGGTGGCGGCGATCTCGTCGCGCCGCTGACAGACCGGAAGCTGGTCGTCGTACGTTGGCTTCGGCCGCGCGTGCCAGCGCTGGTCGCGCAGGCGGCAGGAGCGATCCAACGCGGACTCAAATTTGGCGAGGCTCTGGTCGTACGCCCGTCCGGCGCGCCGGGCCTCTTGGATCGAGTGCCACTGCCGGCCCAGCCGTTGGCGATCCACCAACAGGGTCCGGGCGAGCGCCTGTTCAATGTCGGCCGAAGCGGGCATGGCTCCAAGTCTTGATGCGGGGTCCGGCGAAATTCGAGTGGTCTCTTCATCAGGGAGGGGAAGCGGTGCTCTTCGGGTCTTACGGTCGGTGCAGTCTAGCGAGGAACCCGACAAAGCGGGACTCGGCGAGGTTCACCGGCTCAGGTTCCCGACCGGTAGCTGTCTATTTTCGTTGAGACTGGTCTTCGCGAGTTTGATGAGTTGGAGTAGTTTTGGGGTTTGGACTCCACTGACGACGAGCGTGAGCTGTTTCGGCGACTGACGGAGGAGAACCGGCAGCAGGCGGACCATTTGCGGCAGCAGGCGGAGCGGATTCAGCATCTGGAAGCCGAACTGCAACGGCTGCGGGAGTTGCTGGAGGGGAAGGCGGGTTCCAAGGTGGCCAAGAAGCCGGTGTTCAAGGAAAACTACAGCCTGGATCGCCACGCGGGTCGCCCGC
>JANMLE010001034.1:0-2909 GCA_031372385.1 Planctomycetota bacterium
TTTTGGGGTTTGCTGGCGTGGTTGTGTTTTTTTTTTTGCCCCCCGTGTTTGGCTGTCGTCTCTCCCACCCCCGAGTCCGCCCTCCAAAAAACCCCCCCCCCGACCCCCTCGACACGGCGGCGTTTCCGGCACGCTCTTACACCTTGATGTCGATGATCTTCTTGATGCACACGGCACCGAGAACCTGCATGAAGATTCCGAAGGCGACCATCTTCTTGCCCAGGTCGTTCGTGAACAGCAGCATCACATACTCTTGGTTCAGGTAGTACACGGCGATGAAAATGGCGATGGGCAGGGCCATCAGCACGGCACCGCTCAGGCGGCCTTCGCCGGTCAGCGCCTGCACCATGCCGAGGATCTTGAACCGTTCGCGGATGACTTCACAGATCTTGTCGATGATTTCCGCCAGGTCACCACCGGTCTGCCGCTGGATGGCCACCGCGGTGACGAAGAATTTCAGGTCCATGTTCGGCACCCGGGTCATCATGTTCTTCAGCGCCTGCTCGATTGGAATCCCCAGGTTCTGTTCCTCGTAGGCGATCTGAAACTCGGTGCCGATCGGTTCCGGCATTTCCTCGACCACCATGTTCAAACCGGAATTCAGGCTGTTCCCCGAGCGCAGGGCGCGGGCCAGCAGGGAGAGGGCATCGGGAAGTTGGGCGCCGAATCGTTTGAATCGTTTCTTGCGGCGCATGGACAACCAGACCAGCGGCAGGACTCCGGTCATCATCGCAAACACCGGCCACAGCGGAACCGGGGCCTGGGTGATGGCTCCGACGGCGGCACCCAACACGGCACAGCCGCCGCTGATCAGGACAAACGTTTGAAAGTCGATCGGTGAATTGGCCTGTTCCAGATAGGTGCCGAAGCTGCCCAGGCTCTTGGAAAAGTGTTTCAACGCTTTGGCCGCCCCCGAACCCATTTTGACGAAATCCTGCTTCATCAACCCGCGGCTGGCTTCAGTAACGGTTGATTTGGTCCCGGCCAGCAGGTCCAGCCGGTCTTCGGCCCGGGTGGAATTCATCCCCTTGAACGCCGAGACCACCGCGGCACCGAGCGCTCCGGCGCCGATGAAGGCGGCAATCGAAATGATCCAGATGGGGTCCATGTGGTTCGTCTCCAAATGTCGGGCGGCTGTTCGCCGCCACGCGGTTCGATGATGGCCGCAATCAGCGTCCCAGGGCGCGATGCGAAAACAGGTTGGACGGCAGTTTCACACCCGCGCCTTCCAGACGGGACATGAATGATGGACGGATGCCCGTGGCCTCGAAGTGGCCGTAGGCCCGTCCCTGTTCGTCAATTCCATCCTGCTTGAAGACGAAGATGTCCTGCATCACGACCTGGTCCTGTTCCATGTTCTGGACTTCGGTGATGTAAGTCAGCCGGCGCGGACCGCCCTGCAGGCGCTGGACTTGGACGACCATGTCCACGGCGGAGGCGAACTGCTGGCGCAGCGCCTTGAGTGGCAGTTCGACGCCACCCATCGTGATCATTGTTTCCAGACGCGACACGGCGTCGCGCGGGGTGTTGGCGTGGATCGTGGTCATCGATCCCTCGTGACCGGTGTTCATGGCCTGCAGCATGTCGAGCGACTCGGCACCGCGGCATTCGCCGATCACGATCCGGTCGGGACGCATTCGCAGGGCGTTCTTCACCAGGTCGGTGGCGGTCACGCGCCCCTTCCCTTCGATGTTGGCTGGCCGCGTTTCCAATCGCAGGACGTGCGGCTGCTGCAACTGCAACTCGGCCGCGTCTTCGATCGTGATCACGCGGTGATCGTTCTGGATGAAGCTGGACAGAGTGTTCAGCAGCGTCGTCTTTCCGGAGCCGGTACCGCCGCTGATGATGATGTTCAGCCGGGCCTTGATCGCCCCTTCGAGCAGCAACGCGATTTCGGGAGTGAAGGCTCCAAACTTCAGCAGGTCTTCCAGACCGAGCGGCTTCGAGCCGAACCGGCGAATCGTCAGTGACGGGCCGTCGAGTGCCAGCGGCGGGATGATTGCATTCACACGGGAGCCGTCGGCCAGGCGGGCGTCGACCATCGGCGACGTCTCGTCAATCCGGCGTCCGACGCGCGACACGATCCGGTCGAGGATCTGCATCAGGTGCGCGTTGTCGCGGAACGTCACTTCGGACTTTTGAATGCGTCCGTTCTTTTCGATGAACACGTTCTTCGGCCCGTTGATCATGATGTCCGCCACGCCCTGTTCCTTGAGC
This sequence comes from Planctomycetota bacterium, assembly GCA_031372385.1. Taxonomy (GTDB): domain Bacteria; phylum Planctomycetota; class Planctomycetia; order Planctomycetales; family Planctomycetaceae; genus Schlesneria. The sequence continues at coordinate 2,218 of JANMLE010001034.1, forward strand.
AGGATCTCCAGCGGACCGTAGCCGAATGTTTCGTCGAGAACCTCTTCCACCAGCCGTTCGCGTTCGGACCGGTTAAGCAGCGGGTTCTCGGTGTCGCACAGATGTTCCACGACCAGCCGAATCTCGCGCCGCAGGGTCTCGCCCTGCAGATCACCGACCCGCGACAGGTCGAGCTTTTCGACCAGCTTGCCGTGAATCAGGCGCTTGAGGCTTTCGAAATCCAGTTCCGACGAGGCGCCACGGCCACGTGTCAGGGCAAAACTCGGTGCAGCCATCTTGTATGAGACTCCTTTGAAATCGCCGCCACTGGCGGAATCTGTCGGGGCAACCGACGACCCGACAGCAGTCCTCTGCAAACCTAGGTCACGAATGGCCGTGTTGCAAAACGGAAACATGCGGGTTCGACCAGAAAGAGGATTCCGGGGGTGCCGGTTGGAGCGAATGAAGGGGGGAGGAGGAAGGAGGAAGGCGGAGCGAGTGAAAAGTGAGAAGTGGCGGTTGGGCCTACAGCGCCAACTTGGCCATTTCGCGACTGAAGGCGGACGAGCATGCTTCAGCCCGGAGGGCGGCAGATGATAGGGGTAGGGAGGACTCATTGGTTTGAGTCCCCCCTCCCTCCGAACCGGACGGGCGGATTTCCCGCATCCGGCTCTCCGGTGGATGGTATTACCTTCGTGAGGATTGGACGACCG
>JANMLE010001154.1:0-3174 GCA_031372385.1 Planctomycetota bacterium
TTCCTTGGGCGTCACGTAGCAGAGCATCGCCGCGCCGTGATAGCCCGCCGCGGTCGCTCCGATGCAGCTTGTGATGTGGTCGTAGCCGGGGAAGATGTCCGTCACGAGCGGGCCGAGGACGTAGAACGGTGCTCCGTGGCAAAGCCGCCGCTGGAGCTTCATGTTGAACTCGATCTGATCGAACGGGACGTGGCCCGGTCCTTCGACCATGACTTGCACGCCCTTGCGCCAGGCTCGTTCGGTCAGTTCGCCCAGCGTCACGAGTTCGGCGAGTTGCGCCTGATCGGTCGCGTCGGCGAGGCCCCCGGGGCGGAGTCCGTCGCCGATCGAGAACGTCACGTCGTGCTTCCGCATGACGTCGCAGATCTCTTCCCAGTACTCGTACATCGGATTCTGTTCGCCGTGGACCAGCATCCACTTGGCGAGCAACGAGCCACCGCGGCTGACGATGCCGATGAGTCGCTTGGCGATGTACGGCAGATGCTCCTTCAACACGCCGGCGTGGATCGTGAAGTAGTCGACCCCCTGCGCGGCCTGCTCTTCGAGCGAGTCGAGGATGATCTGCGGCGTCAGCTCTTCGATCTTGCGGCCGATGATCATCGAGTAGATCGGCACGGTCCCGATCGGCACGGTGCTGTTGCGGACGATCGCCTCGCGGCAGGCGTCGAGATCTCCGCCGGTCGACAGGTCCATCACCGTGTCGGCTCCCCACCGCTCGGCCCACTTCAGCTTGTCGACCTCTTCGTCGGTGCTGGATGAAACCGGGGACGCTCCCATGTTCGCGTTGATCTTCGTCTTCGACGCGCGGCCGATCGCCATCGGGTCGAGCTGATAGCCGAGATGGACCTTGTTGGCCGGGATGACCATGCGTCCCGCCGCGACTTCGTCTCGCACCTGCTCGGGCGTGAGGTGCGGTTCCCGCTCGGCGACGCGAGCCATCTGCGGCGTGATGATGCCGAGGCGAGCAGACTCAAGCTGCGTGATCGGCGTGAAACCTTCCCAACGCTTGTCGAGCGTCACGAATCGGGTCGAGCCATCAGCCTGCTGGAATCGATATGGATGCGAAATCAGGTCGAAGTCCCAGAAGGGCATTTCGCAGACTTCCGGCTCCACCACCGAAGTGTTCCAGCCCTCGGGCAGGAAATCCCACGCGGTCTTCTCCGACGGCGCGGGCATCCCCGGTGTATCAGGCGAAGAGTACGTCAATGCTCCAGCCGAACCCGGTTGGATGCGAGGAGGGTTGGCAAAGCTGCCCGGCGTGGTTCCCTGAGTGTTGGTGGAGGGGTTTTGGCCGAGCGGCGGAAGTTGGAAGGATCGATCGGTGGAAGCAGTCAAAATAGGCGTCTCTCATTGGGACAGGCGTGGGCCGGCCCGCATTCGATTTCTGGAAACCCGCGAGAAAGTCACCGCGGAACAGGGGTGGGCCAGGCCCCACCATCAGCCGGCAGGCATCGTAGTCCGCAGCACCCCGTTTTCAAAGTGGCCTGCCTGCGAGTGGCACGTGCTTCGCCAACGTTTGAACTGAGGATAGCCACGGTCGCCAGACTGTGGGAATTCAAGCTCATTCCGCAATCCGCCCACGCTCTGGCGAGCGTGGCTACACCCAAATAAACCGCAACGTTGACGAAGCGCTAGCCTTGAATGCTGAGCCGCGCGATCTTTTTCTTGCCGGCTTTGATGAGCATGTTGTCTTCGAGCACCAGCGCCGATTTGGCGTCGGTGATGAAAGTGGGCTGGTCGTTGTGGTAGACGGAGACTCCCCCTTGGGCGATCAGCCGCGACGCTTCGCTGGTGGATGCGGCCAGGCCCATGACCTTGATCAACTGGGCCGCGGACAGCTTCCGCTCATTCAAGTCCGCCGCGCATTGGGGGAGTTGAGCGATCAACGCGGACAGGCTGAGTGTCACCGTTGGGATGTCCGTCGGGAGTTCGCCGCCCCCCACCTCGCGCTGCCAGCGTTCGGCGGCTTCGTCGGCCTGTTGGGCTGAGTGGTATCCCCCGATGACCGACTGGGCCAGACGCATCTTGGCTTCCTTCGGATGACCGGCCAGGATGCTGTTGACCTCGTCGAGCGCGATCGGGGTCAACAGATCGAAGTACATCTTCATGACGGCATCGGGAACCTGCATGAACTTCTTCATCATGTCGTACGGCGACTCGGAGATTCCGATGTAGTTGCCCAGACTCTTGCCCATCCGGCGGACGCCGTCGAGGCCGACGAGGATGGGGGACATCACGCCGATTTGTTGCGGCAGAGCCTGATCCTGCTGCAGATCGCGGGCCAGCATGAAGCTGTAGAGTTGCTCGGTGCCGCCCAGTTCGATGTCGGACTTGATCATCACCGAGTCCCATGCCTGCATAATCGGATACAGGCACTCGTGCATGAAGATCGGCGTGCCGGCGGCGTGACGCTTGGCGAAATCGTCGCGCGTCAGCATCTGGGCGACGGTGACTTTGCCACAGAGTTGGATGACATCGGCGAAGCTCATCTTGCCGAACCAGTCGCAGTTGCGGTGGACTTCCGCCTTGGACAGGTCGATGACTTTCCCCACCTGCGCGAGATAGTCCTTCGCGTTGGCCTCGACTTCCTCCGCGGTCAACTTCTTGCTGCGGGCGTGGTCGCGTCCGCTGGGATCGCCGACCAGCGCCGTGTAGTTGCCGATGATGATCACCGCCTAATGTCCCAGTTCCTGAAACTGACGCAGCTTTCGCAGCGGGACGGTGTGACCCAGATGGACGTCGATGCCGGTCGGGTCGATGCCGTACTTGATGCGCAGCGGCGTGCCGGTGTCGCGACTCTTGGTCAGGCGGACGGCGAGCTCTTCCTCGGGCACGATCTTTTCGACGCCGCGACGGATGACGGCGAGTTGTTCTTCAACGGGTGGGAATGTCATGGCGGTCTTTTTGAAAGCAGAAGACAGAATTCAGAAGTCAGAAGTCAGAAGGGAGGAGTTGGCGACCATCACGGGTGCGGGACTTGGTCGCGGGGTCGGCCGCTGATGCTGGCCGGTTTGGGTCAGCAGGGCCAGGGCCAGCATGGTAGCGTTGAACAGGCCGTGAATCACGACCACCGAGAGGTAACTGTGGCGGCGGTGGAAGACGTATCCCAGCACTCCGGCCAGCGGCAGCAGTGCGATTCCGTCGACAACGCCGTGAATGGCGGCGAACGCCACG
>JANMLE010001169.1:0-2560 GCA_031372385.1 Planctomycetota bacterium
CCGAGCCAATTGAACAAGACCATGATCAAAGTTCCCTAAAGGGTGGGGCGATGAATACAGAAGTGAACTGTCGACCGAAGCGTTGTGGTCATCGTGATGAAACGATTGCTGTGTGAGGCCAGCAAAGACTGCTTCGATCCAGAGCAGCGAGGCGGGCGACAATCTATCGCGGTCGTGTTATGAAATGCAAGCCGGTGCCACGGACGGAAAACGACACGGATGCGAAGACGCGGTGGACGTGACCAACCCGGACAGCGAGCAGGCGGGAGTTGAGTGTTGGGAAAGCCTCACTGCTCGTGGCGGCGAAGGAATGGTCATCAAGCCGCTGGACTTCATCATGCGGGGGAAGAAAGGTCTGGTGCAGCCCGCCGTGAAATGTCGAGGCCGAGAATACCTGCGGATCATTTACGGCCCCGACTACACCGCTGACGAACATCTGACTCGACTCCGCAGCCGTGGACTGGGCGCGAAGCGGTCGCTGGCATTGCGTGAGTTCGCCCTCGGCGTCGAAGGGCTGGAACGCTTTGTACGGCACGAACCGTTGCGACGAGTCCACGAGTGCGTCTTCGGCGTGTTGGCGTTGGAGAGTGAGCCGGTAGACCCGAGGTTGTAGGAAGCGTTGATCCTGCGAGCCGATACCGGAAACGGAGATCCGGGAAGTTCTCGATGTGCTGAAGAATCAAGCCGGGACAATCGAGGAAGACGGTGGTTCACTCCGTCATCAAGCACTGTCACTCACCAACGCCCGTTGAAGCGGACACTGGTCAGGGGCCGACGCTCCACGACGATAACTCTCCAGCAATTCGTGGGATCGCCGGGCGAGCATTCGTCGCACTTCGCGTCGCTTCCCTTTCACCCGTGGGATGGGCATCGAGTCGTAGGCGGTCGTCTGGTGCCGCATCCACGCAATGACAGCGGCTTCAGCCCGTTCTTCAACCGGGATGCGTTTCGTGCGGGCCACTGTTCCACTGCCCACCGGAGTCGCATGATCGGCGACGACACGAGCAAGTCGGCGGGCAAGATCGGCGTGGCTGGGATGAAAGGCCAGGAACGCCAGGACCGCTCCCGTGAAGTCTTCGACGTATTCCGCCTGGACCGATTCACGACGTTGGGCCGCGGCGACTTTTCGTTTGGCAAAGCTCGCCGTGGATCGCTCCGCTTCCAGTTCGGCTCGAATGCGGTCGATGGTCGCCGCCGGTGCCCACACGCCCCGTGAAAAGACCTTCCGGCCCTTCTTTTCGGCAACGACCCAATGATCGCCCGCTGCCTTGACCCGACGTGTGAGGGCCGCATCACCGGGCGGAAAAAGAATCCAGTTTGCGGGTGCGGTCAGGATGTTGCCATCGGCACCACGGACGGTGTTTGGCGCAGGGCCGGGGGCGAAGGTGTTGTCGCTCATGCTATCCGTCAATCCCCGCCAGTGTGTGGAGTTGTTGTGCAATGACGTTTCCGACAAACGTCGCGGAGCACGTTTTCAACGTGCTCAAATCGCCGGGAAACAGGCACGTTGAAGACGTGTCCCATGTCCTTTCTGGACGTTTGTCGGAAACGTCAGTGATGCTTGCGGCACTCACGCGAATCGGATCGGCTCACCATGATAGATGTGGTTTGGGCGATCGACTTCGTCTTTCCAAGTGGCGGTGTCGGGGATTCCCAACGCGTGATAGATCGTGGCGGCGAGGTTCTCGGGACGTTGAGCATCGGAGGCCGGGTAGGCACCGTGTTTGTCCGAAGCTCCCACAACGACGCCCCCTTGGATGCCACCGCCGGCGATGAACACCGACTGGACCGCTCCCCAATGATCACGACCGCAGACTTTGCTTGCTCCGGCTCCGGCATTGATGTGCGGAGTGCGACCCATTTCTCCGCACACCACGATCAGCGTCTCATCCAGCAAGCCCAGCGACTGAAGGTCATCCAGCAACGCCGAGATGCCACGGTCGGTGGGCGGCAGCAGGCAATCGCGCAGCAACGGGAAATTGTTTTCGTGCGTGTCCCACGATTCGTTGTTGCCGAGGTTCACCTGAACGAGGTTGACTCCCGCCTGCACCAGTTGCCGAGCCATCAGCAGCGACCAACCGAAGGCATTGCGTCCGTATCGGTCGAGCGTTTGCGGGTCGGCGTTGTGGACATCAAACGCGCGTTGCACGTTGGTGTCGGTCAGTAACGAGATCGCAGCTTGACGATGTCGGTCAAACGACTCGACCGACGCGGCCCGCTCCAACTCGTGACGCTGCTGGTCGAGCAAGCCGCGCAAGCTGTCGCGATCCGTCAGTCGTGAGCGGCTCAGCCCCTGTGGCAAACTGAGGTTGGGCGACTGAAACGTCAGATCCTTGTTCCGCTCACGCCCACGGACAAAGTGAAACTCATACTCCGGATACGCTCCGTACGACTTCGCGTTGTACGGCGAGGCTTCGATGAACCACGGATCGCGGTGGCTCCCCATCAAGCCGCCGAACTGGCCGGGAAGCACTCGCCCCGTGTTATGAATCAGCCGTTCGGGAAGCACGATGGCCGGAGGCAGGTTGTTGTTTCGTCGCGGCAGTGCGCTTCCAACCAC
>JANMLE010001189.1:0-2099 GCA_031372385.1 Planctomycetota bacterium
TGGTGACCAGAACGCGACCGTGAGGGAGCGGTCAAGTTGTTGCAGACCGCTCCCTCACGGTCGCGGCTCTTCTTCTGCCATGAATAATCCAGGCAGCGCCTCCCGGTGAACGGTACACAGGGTTGAGTGTTCGATCCGTTGTCCGGCGTTCTCAATGCCGCGCGAAGTAGTGGTACTTCACCGACGGCGAGAACACCTCACCCGGCTTGAGTGTCGCCTTCCACACCACGCGGGAGCTGTTGTTCACGGCCGAGTATCCCTGGTAGTTGATCCAGTCGGACGCCGAGTGCGAGTTGAGCGAGATCTTGCCGTCGTCCGAGGCTTCGTTGGCCTTCCCGCCGGTCCGGAAGGTGATTTCCACCTCAATCGGACTCGGCTTGCGGTTGATCAGATTCAACGACGTGGTCTTGTCGATCTGCGCATAGTGGTATCCCTGAACGCTGAGGGCGTTCAGCTTGCGGGCCGTTTCCTCTTCGCTGTAGGTTCCCTGCGTGTCGACCGACACGGTGACAGGAATCCGGACTTCACTGCCGGCCGACGCATACGTCATCAGTTCCTGCGCGAGCGGCTGGTTGCCCTGCATCAACAACGCGGGCCCGGTGGTCCACGGGAACTTGGTCGTGTTCGTCAGCACGATCTGATGCCAGACGCGGTTTTCGGACAGCGACAGCGGTGACGCATTCTTGGTGGCGGCGGCCTGGGCCTCGACGTCGTTCCGTGTCAGATGCACGTCCCACGTGTAGATGTCGCGGTAGGGAACCTGGGCCGAGAAGATCGGCAGCGCGGCGCGCTGGCCCTTCATCAGCTTCAGCTTCTTCAAGCTGTAGACGAACAGATCCTGGGCTCCGCCAGCACCCATTTCGGCGGGGAGCACGATCTGCGGGGCATCGTCCGCCTGCTGGTTGCGCCGCTCGCCGGCACGCGAGGCAAAACTGGCGTTCGACATCTGCTGGCCCATCAACTGGGGCGCCGCCTGTTGCAGCACGTTGCGCAGCGCCTGTTCCAGGATCAGCGGGCTCGGCGTGTCCTTGAACCGAAAGTTGGGAACGCCGACGACGATGTCCACCGGAACATTGTCGAGGTCTTCCGCCTCGTTCAGGAATTCGGCCTGCAGATCGACATTGGCCAGCTTCTTGTCCGCCTCGGTGAGCAGGCTGACACGGTAGGTGGGAATCCACCGCAGGCCGGATTGAAAGTACATGAACGACACGTCGACCGGCTTGCCGGCTTCCGCGAACCGCAGCGTCAACCGCTTGGGATTCGTCGTGGTCGTGACGGTCCGCGCCAGAGTCGCCTTCATCTCTTTGATCGTCAGCGATTGGATCTGCGCGACGGGAAGCAGCACGTCCCCCTCGACCGTTCGCAGGATGAGTTGCTCGGTCAGCACGCGGATCACTTTGCCCTGCTGTGACGACTTGTCCTGCATCGCGATCTTCGCCTCCTGGCCGACATTGGCTTCGAGGATTTCGATCGTGCGGGTACACGGGATCACTTTCTCGTCCGTCTGCGTGATCGTCTCGCGCGAGGCGACCATCGCGGTCAGCTTCCCCTTCGTGGAGGTGGCCCACACGGAACCGAGGACGGCGTTGTCGGGGACGTCCAGCAGATGGATCTCGCCCTCCTTGTTGGTGACCGCCGTGCCGCTCTTCACCGCCAGGTAATACCCGTCCTTGAACACCACCACGCGGTCGGTGGTCAGCTTGAGCTGGTCGTTCGGCGACTCGGCGGACTTGGCATCGCCGCTCCCCCAATTCAACGCGGCCACGACCGCGAACACTCCGGAAATCCCCACGCGCCACATCCCCTGTCGACAACCGTTGACCATGATGAGTCTCCTGAGACAACATGCTGAATTGAGGAACCACACTCTTCGCGCGGGACATCTTACGGAAGGAAACGGCCTTCGAGTGTAACGAAGGTGTAACAGGCACTGGCGACAAGAAAGAACGCAAGCGGAGACTTCTTTGGGAGTGCTCCGGCTTGACGGAGCTTTGGAATTTTCGATCGCGGCGAAGCCGCTTTGGCCGTTCGCTCGAAAGGGAGATTCCACAGAGTCCAAGAAGAGCGGCACAGCCGCATTCCAAAGCTCCGTCAAGCCG
>JANMLE010001206.1:0-3830 GCA_031372385.1 Planctomycetota bacterium
TCGAGCATTTCGCGGATCACGGCCTTGGATTCCGCGCGCGAGCTTTCGATGAACCCGCACGTGTTGACGATCACGAAGTCCGCCCCGTCGGGATCGGAGACCAGCGCGTAGCCGTCGAGGGCCAGCGTCCCCAGCATCTTCTCGCTGTCGACCAGGTTTTTCGGGCAGCCGAGCGTCACGAACGCATACGTTCCCTTGCAGTAGGGTTCGGCGGGGGCGGAAGCATCCAAAATCACAAGATCAGTCGACACAGGCCATATCCTTGGAGAAAGAAGCCGGCACCCCGGACGTCACAGGACGGCCGGAGTGCGGGTAGTGGCGGAGATTGTACCGGTGCCAGGGGCGGAGCGACAGGGGTTGCCGGACACGCGGGGTTGAGGGTAACCCCCGATTTGCAATACGAGGTTGAAGTCGCCGTTTGGTGTCGAACAGGTTGCTGATCCAATGGGCGCTTCAATGCCGTTCGAATTCGTATTTCGTCACGACGGTGCGGCCGACGCCATCAATTCGTTCCAGCGTGCCGTCACACCGAGTTGTTTGACCCACTCATCGAGATAGGCCCGGTCGAGGTGATCGCGGTGGATTTCATAAATGCGCAACGCATCGGTGAACTGCTTGTTGCTCCCGCCACAGAGGAAGTCCCACCGAAGCTTCGCGAGGATCGTGTCTTCGGGGGTCGGCACCTGCAAGCGCATCCCCAGCACGTCGTCGGGATACCTGCGGGAAAAACGGGATCGATCGAACGGCTCGTCCGTCAACAGCCAAAAGTCGACCTTGTCACCCTCATCCACCCACAGCAGGTTAAACATGGAACGGCGCTGCACCGCATCCATCATCGACTCGCGCGACAAGTAATAGCTCGGCGGTGGAAACGCCTGAAACAGGATGTCGACGGCCTGCGCGGGCAGTGCCACCACCAGGTCGATGTCATGACTTGCGCGTGGTTCCCCGTGCAGGCTCGATGCAATCGATCCCGTCACCATGTATTCGATCTGGTTCGCGTCGAGCACCGCCACCACGCGACCTAATAGTTCCGGTTGTGACATGTTTCCAACTGTTCGAGCATGATTCGATGAAACTCCTCGTCGGTTGCGTGTGGAAATCGTTTCCGCAGACCATGGAGAAACAACTGCTTCGCAAAGTCCGTCAGTTCGAATGCCTTCCGAAGCCGCTGCTCGGGAGTCATGTTCCGCAGGACTTCGATGTACCGGTCGTGATTGGGGCGGGGTTTGGGGTCCATGCGATGTCGTTCAAGTGGGTTGATTCAAAGGCCAAGTCGCGGCAACTGTTTCGGGGACGTTGTCGCCCGGTCGCTCCGCCGACCGGACGTCCCGCCAGCGGAGCGGCGGGACTACAGTAAGCGGCGGGACTACTTTGGATCGTCGTCCGCTCCGAACATCCGGGCGATGTCGAAGAAGACCATGTTGATTGCCGGCACAACCGCCAGGGTCAGGACCGTGGCGAAGGCCAGGCCCCAGGTGATTGTGATCGCCAGCGGGATCAGGAACTTGGCCTGGAAGCTCGTTTCGAACATCAGCGGCGTCATGCCGACGACCGCGGTGATCGTGTTCAGCACGATGGCGCGCATCCGCAGTTTGCTGCCGGCGACGCTCGATTCGAAGTGGCTCATCCCGCTGCTCACGCGGTTGTTGATGAAGTCGACCAGCACCAGCGAATCGTTGACGACGATGCCGTTCAGCGCCACCAGTCCGATCGCGCTCATGATGGTCAGGTCGTACCCCATGATCCAGTGGCCGACGACGGCGCCCTGGACGCCGAACGGCACGGCGATCAGCACCACGATCGGCTGGATGTACGAGCGGAACAGCGCGGTCAGCAGCACGTAGATGATCGCCAGTGAAATCGGAAACGCGACGAGCATGCTGTCCATGAACTTCTTGTTTTCCAGCGTCTTGCCCCGCATTTCCACGCGGACATCGGGGTGAAGCTTGCGGAGATCAGTGTCGATCCACTGCTGAACCGAGCCGGCGATCTCGCTGTCGTTGTGCAGGTCGTCGACGTCCGCATAGATCGAGATCGCCCGGCGGTGCTCGCTGCGCTGGATGGAGTCGTGAGCCCGGTCCTCGGTCATTTCCGCGACTTCGCGCAATGGCACCCAGTTGTGTCGACCGGTCGCCGTGGGGGGCGACGGAATCCACATCGTTTCGAGCATCGAGTCGTCCTGACGATACTCCTTGGGATACCGCACCATGATCTTCACGTCTTCGCGGTTCCGCGAAATGCGGCGGGCTTCGCGACCGAAGAAGGCGTTGCGGACTTCGTTGCCGAGTGACGCGGTGGTGATTCCCGTCGGCCGGGCCGTTTCGTGCAATCGCAACTGCACCTCGCGCAGCCTCGCGTTGACGTTGTCGTCAATGTCGAAGACGCCATCGTACGTGGCGAGTTTCTCGCGGACCGTCTTCGCCGCCGACAGGCTGTCATCGAAGCGGTCGGCCGAGACCTTCAGTTCCAGCGCGCGACCGGCGGGGCCGCCATTGAGTGACGTCCAGGTGACGGAGTTCACGCCGCTCAGCTTCTCCGCTTCCCTGCGCAACTCGATCAAGATCGCTTCGCTGGTCCGGGTTCGTTGATCGGCCTCTTTCAACTCGACGATCAACTGGCCCAGGTGCGAACCGAGGTTCATCCCGACAGCCCCCTCGCCCGCGATGTCGACCTGAATGCCCACGTACATCTGGACGTTGACCACCTCGGGCAGGCTGACCAGGTGATCGCTGAGTTGTTTGAGGCGGCTCTTGGTCAACTCGGCCGGAGTCCCGATGGACATTTCCAGCCCGCCGACGAGCGTTTCGCTGTCCATCTTCGGAACGGGAACGAACGGGACGATGCCCCCCTGCACCAACCCGACCGCAATGGACAACGTCGCGACCGCGGCCGCGAGCGTGACGTAGCGCCAACGCAGCATCAACCGGATCGACCGTTCATACCAGACGTCGACCACCAGGGTGAGCACGGCGTCTTTGGCGTGGACCACGCGCCTCAACAACAGCGTCCAGCTCGATGGTGCAGCGCGATGCTCGGGGTTCGGCGGGGCGGTGCCCGCGCCGGCACCCGTGGTGTCGGTGGCCGGCTTGCGTGGCAGCGTCTTCAGATGACCCAAGTGAGCGGGGAGAATCACCAGCGCTTCGAGCATCGACATGCTCATCGCGGCAATGCAGACCATCGGCAACTCTTTGAGGAAGTCGCCCAACTGCCCCTTGATGAACAGCAGCGGAACAAACGCGCCGATCGTGGTGCCGGTCATGATCACCACAGGCCACATCACTTCCTCAGAACCACGGATCGCGGCCTCGGCGGAAGGGAGTCCCTCCTCCATGTGCCGGTAAACGTTTTCGCCCATCACGATCGCTTCATCGACGTCGATGCTGAGCACGATGATCAAGCCCATCAGACTGACGAGGTTCAGCGACACGCCCATCAGCGACATCATCAGGAATGTCCCCAGGAACGTAACCGGCAATCCGGTCGCCGCCCAGAACGCGACGCGGCGGTCGAGGAAGATCACCAGCGTCAACAGGATCAGGAACAGTCCCTGCAAGCCGTTGTCGACCATCAGGTCGATCCGTCCTTCGACGAACCGGGCGAGGTCCGTGTGCAGGGCGACCTTGAAGTTGTGATCGAACGGTTTCGCCAGGCTTTGCTGATAGTAGTACTCGGGGTCGGGGAGCCCAATCGCCAGGTTCGCCCACCGCGACGCATGCGCCCAGATGATCGCGAACGGCCGCCAGTACCAGACGTGCCGACCCGCCGATTCCAGTCCGTGCGGATCGAACGCGGCCCCCTTCTTGGCGAGGACATACGCCTTGACCAGT
>JANMLE010001208.1:0-4824 GCA_031372385.1 Planctomycetota bacterium
TGGCCGCGAAAGTCTTCAATTTCCTTCTGGATGACTGAAGCGATCTCGCCCGCGTTGAATTTCATTCAGACACCTCTCGCGCAATCGAACGCGAAGTTGCTTGACCTGTGTTTTGAGGGAGCCGTCATACACGGTGTCTCCAACCCGAATGACCAAGCCGCCGATTAGCGACGGGTCAATTCTCGTTTCCAAAATGGGATCACATCCCAGCGAAGTCGCCAACGACGACTTGATCGACGCCAGCGACTCGGCGGAAAGCTCCGTGGCGCTACTCACGCCGACACGCCTCTTGCCCGCCCGTCGCTCCAGTTCGATCTCTGACTGCCGCCGAATACCCCGCAACAAATCCAACCGCCCGTGCTTTGCGAGGACGCGCACAAAGTTCGTGAACAGCGGGGTGGCCCGCGTCCCCACGACCCGGTCGATCAACAGATTCTTGTCCTCACGACCGAGTGCCGATCCTCGCAACAATTGTTCAAACTGAGTTTGCGGAGTCAGCACGTCATCCACAAACGACGCCAATTCTTCCACAGCCGCGTCACCGCCCGAGCCGCCCGCCGAATCGAGGTACGCAACGGCATAGACCTTGGCAACCGACTGGGCGCCCGGGTCTTCTATCACGCTCGGGATTCGAGTTCGAACCTGTACTTCCACGACGACTGCTTCCTACTGACACATCGCACCGACACGGTTCGGACCAACTTAGTTCCGACGGACGTTCAACTGCGAGAGTGACTCGTTGACGAGCCGCTCGTGATCGGTCCCCGTCAAGCTGCGACCGATCACCTGCTCGGTGGCCTTGAGGACGTTGTTCGAGACAAAGTCGAACAACTCCGCCAGCGCCTGGTCCTTTGACCGCTCGATCTCGGCAATCGCCCGCTGCTTGGTGGCCTCGGCCTCTTTCTGAGCGATCGTGGCGATCTCCAGCCGGGCGTGCTCGGCATCGCGCCGCGCCTCGGCCAGGATCTCACGCACCTCATCCTGAACCTTGGCCAGCTTCGCTTCGTGCTCCTTCAGCATTGCCTCCGACTTGTGCCGGTTGGCCTCCGCGTCCGCAATGTCCTGCCGAATCCGACGCTCACGCTCGTTCAGGCCATCCCGCAACGGACCCCAAGCTCCAACCTTCAGTACGACAAGGTAGACGACAAACGTGACTAGCGAGAAAAGCGCAAGATCCTTCGTCCAATCCATCGGCAAGCCGGCTTCGTGATGCTCCTCCGTACGAGGCACCTCAGCACTGGCCTGAACGGAATCCGGAACTGCCAAAGCAAGAGTCAGGCAGACGACGACGACGACACCCAAACCGCGAATCCATCGACGACACATGGCAGATACCCAAGTTCGAGCCGAGCGAAGCCACATTGAAAAACGATCTGCAACTATTGCGTGAACGGCTTGTAGTTGCCGTTGCTTCCCATGCAGACGATCAACGCGAAGAACGTCGCACCCTCGATCAGTGCCGCGGCGATGATCATCGCGGTCTGAATCTTGGCGGCCACTTCGGGTTGGCGAGCCATCCCCTCGACGGCGGCCTGGCCGATCCGGCCGATGCCGTATCCGGCTCCGCAGATCGTCAACGCAGCACCAATGGCTCCGGAGAAGTGAACGCCGCCACTGCTGCCATCAGCGGCAAACGCCGGCACCGAAAACGCCAACACCATCCCGACACCATAAACAAACAACCGCAAATTTTGACTCATGTGATCTCTCCTCACCTGAAACCCTGGGAAACACCCAAAGACGCTTAACCACCCATCAGAATCAGTGCGGATTCACGGCCGCACTGATAAACAACGACGCCAGCAATGCAAACACATACGCTTGCAGGAACGCGACGAACAACTCCAGCATCCCGATGGCAACCTGCCCGACAATACTGGCGGGCATCACCAGCCCCCAGATCGGACCGTTCGCCAAGGCGATAAAACCGAGAAAGACTCCCAGAACCGTGTGACCCGCCATGATGTTCGCGAACAATCGGACAGCCAGCACGCCATGCTTGATCACCAACCCGAGAGTCTCGATCAGCCAAATCGCGGGCAGCAGGATCACGGCGATGGCACCGGGCAGTTCCATGCCCGGAACGAGCGACTTCCAGAAACCGACAAACCCCGATTGCTGAGTCCCATACATCACAACATGAAAGAACGTCACCACGGCCAGCATGCCGGTCACGTTGATGTTGGCGGTTGGCGAACCGAGAAACGGAATCGCGCCGAGCAAATTGCAGAACAGGATGAAGAAAAACACGCTCCACACAAACGGCAAGTACTTGTCCGCCGGATGGCCAACGGGAACGGCAGCAGCATGCGATCCAGACTCGCCGGCGGCGGGCAGGTGACCTATAGACGCGACAGACACAACAGACACAACAGGAACGTGTCCACCACCGGCATGCGACTCTCCGTGGTGGCCATGACCGTGTTCGTCAACGTGTTCGTGGTGATGAGGCACACCGACTGAAGGCCGGACCACCTCATCGCGAATGAAGAGCGCCAAGGTTTCCCAAAAGTTCCACCACACCCCGCTCACCGGGCGACCACCACCAACCCGCTTGGCCAACCCCCGGAACGTCAGGAAGACCAGCACGACGGCCACGACCTGCAACACCATGTACTTCGTCAACTGATAGCCCAAGATCTTGGGCAAGACGGGGTAGCTGCTGAGTCCCAGCAGATCCAACACAAACCCGGGAAGCTCCCAAGTGCCTGTGTCTCGCACGTGATGAAATTGATCAGAACCTGCCGACATGGCCACCCGTTCCGTTATTCATTCGCAGACGGCATCACTCGCCGAATCGGGAGCCAGAATGACCCACGTTTCCAAGGCAAGCGCGACGAGATAACTTACGACCAACCAACCTGTAAACTCGCGAAACCCCAACCCGGGCCTCAACGCACCGACGATGAAAATCCCCAAGAAAACAAACACCATCCGCAGCCCGGTCCCCACCAGAACCGCATAGGCGGATGCCTCTCGATGCTTCATCAGATCCGAAACAAACACCGTCAACCAACCAGGCACCAAGCAAAGGACACTCGAATACAGCACGCCCTCTACACCCGGCCAACCAACAATTCCAAACGCCACTCCGGCGGCCACCGCCGTAAAAACCAGCATTCCAATCGTGAACACGGCAAGGCGACCACCCATCGACCGCATGGCACACCCTCACCACAGCACACACTAAACCTTCGGGGGTGAATCGTCCGACTCACCCTCCTTGGCGAGCTTCAACAACTCCCTCATCGAAGTTGTGAAGCCCAAGACGACTCCCAAGATGGTAAACCAAGGAGTCGAGCCGCACCGGCCATCAATCCACCAACCCACAACCGGCGGCAGCGCCATCTGGAGACTGATGGAAGTCACTCTCGTGGCCAGGACGTATCCTCTTGCCACAGCACTTCGACCATCGCGATCCTCGTCGTTTGCCACGAAATGTCTCCGCGCAAGCTGACGGTTCGCTCAGGGAGGGCAGATCCTAGCGGCGCGTTTTGACGATGTCAAAGCTGTGGCGGAACCCACCGGAGAATTCTCAAATTTGGGTGAGGTCCGCTGAAAACCGCTGCTTTGAAGCAGGTTTCGGCAGCCCGCCAAACATCGTTTCGCCATGTGGACAATGCCCCGCACGGGGCGACGCGAACTCCTTCGAGTCCGTCATTTGACTCATTGAGTCACGTCTTGGTTTTGCCTTCAAAGTAGCCTTCATCGTTCCGCGTGAAGGCAGACGTGCGCGAGTTCAACGCGGATTGTTTCATCGACCTCGCCACGGACTCGGCGACCTTCACGCGGAGCGATGAAGGCTAGTCTGCCTGAAGCGAAGACCTCGCTGGACCCTGCATGACCGCGCAGGGCGATGCGGCGATGCCCATCACGCGCGGTGAGTACGGAGGTGATGAGCGTCGAATCGAACGGTCATCAAAAGACCAACGGCGTCGCACGCTGGAGCGCGACGCCGTCGGATGTTTGATCAAGTGACTGATGGCAGGCGGAGGTCAGTCGCGCTTGGGGGCTTCGGGGCGGCCCTCGGGACGGCGCACGCGGTCGCCGAGTTGCTGGGCACCCGCGCGCAATTCGTCCGGGCTGATGAACCCGTCGCCGTTCGTGTCCAGCATGCTGAACCGCTCCTTCATGGCTTCGGGCGCTTCCTCTTTCGAAATCTTTCCGTCACCATCCCGGTCCAGCCGCTGGAAGAAGGGACCTCGCTCGCCGGCTGGTCCCGCTTCCGTACGCCGCTCGCGTGTCGGGGCTTCACCATCCGGGCGTCGCATGCCGTCGGGCTGACCGGACTCCCGACGGACCCCGTCACCACGCGGTGTTCCTTCACGGGTCGGATTCCCCTCGCGCTGGCCGGCTCCTTCGCGCGGCTGTCCCTCCCGTGGAGCAACTCCGTCGCGCATCGGCACCCCTCGTCCATCCGGCCCGCCGGCGGGACCGCCGATCAGTTCAAACGGATCGAGTTGACCATCGTGGTTGCGGTCGAGTTCATCGAACTTCTCGCCAAGCTTGGCCAGTTCGTCCTTGGACAGCCGCCCGTCGTGGTTCGTGTCCAACAGCCGGAAGATGGCCGGTCCGCGACCTTCGATCGGACGCCCCTCGGGACGTGGACCGCCTTCACGGGGCTTGTCAGCTTCAGGACGTCGATCACCTTCGCGGGGCTTGTCAGCATCACGCGGCTTGTCACCATCACGCGGTTTGTCAGCTTCAGGACGTCGAACTCCATCACGGGGCTTGTCAGCGTCACGGGGCTTGTCGGCATCAGGACGCCGATCACCTTCGCGGGGCTTGTCGGCATCAGGACGCCGGTCACCTTCACGCGGCTTG
>JANMLE010001294.1:0-1561 GCA_031372385.1 Planctomycetota bacterium
AGTTCGGTGATTGGCTCCATCACGTCCGCGCCTTCAGTGCAATCACCTGACATCCCCGCGCCTGACATCCAACCGTCGGAAGTCGAGCGGGTCGGCGTTACGGTCCTTATCGGTACTGAATTCCGCTCTGGTTTTGTGCCACTCGCGCGGCTCGCTCCGTATGCCAGTGAATGGAAAGTCGGTGATCGGATTGTGGTTCCCACTGACCGAGTTATCTCGTACCAGAACACCGTGCGAGTGGCAGGAATCGTTCCAGCAAGGACCGTTGGGCAGATTATCGAGGTGTCCAAGTCCAATGTTACCGTCAGCTTGCCGTTGCCTCAGCCATTGCACTCGCTCCAATTCCAACCGTGGCAGGTTCGCAAGGCCGATGGTAGTGATCGAATCTATGGCGGAGCAAAGGCGAGAGTTTCTTCGTCTGAACCCGTCCCGCTCATCGACGCAAGTGGGCAAACGATCAAATTGCTCACTGATGGGCAGGTCGTCGTCGTCAAAAAGGCCGGGGGCAACTAGCAGGGCAGTCGCAACGACGCGAACGATAGCACGGATGCTTGAATTCGTGAACAGCAGGGCTGGGTGGCCCGGCTTGTGCCGTTTTTGTAGTTGAGGCGTGCCACCTGTTGTTTTGGGTTCCAGAAGAAGCCGCGCCACCCCGCGATCGTATTCATCGAATGCGTACGCTAATGAGATTCGACATTCCCGCTCCGCACCCCCTTCACTGAGATCTCAGGAAACTCAAGAATCACCCCGTTTGGTGTATTGATCACGAAAGGCGAAAGCGAGAAGTCTCTCCCCTCAACTGGGATGTATTCACCGGCGCGAAATGACTCCGCGATCTCTTTCAGCGTCTTTCTTTGATTAAAAGTATCACGAAAGACCCGCTCATCGACACAAGGGAAATCACGCTGAAGCCGAGATGTACCACAGAATCCCTTGCAGAGCAGTATGGCTAGGTGGCCCGGCTCGGGCCGCTTTTTGACGTTGAGACGTGGCTGGCGGATCAAGTCGGGCCACCCCACGCGAAGTCAATCACAAGAAGCGACACCTGCCGTTGCGACAGCTTTTCGCTCGTGTGCCAAATCTGCTCGTCCGACTCAAGCCGTGCTGGATGATGAGTCCGCTGGCGGTCAGCACGTCCCTGGAATCGCCCGAGTTTCCATTCGATGGCGTCATCTTGGATGAGGCTTCGCAGGTACTCCCGTGGGATGCCATCGGGGCGATACGCCGGGACAAGTTGCCAAATCGTAAACGGCACTCACAGCTTGTTGAGACGATTCATGAGTCCAACCGACCTCCAAACTCACCGTGGCGGTTTCACGTCGTGAGCAGGCCGTTCAGGACATCGGCGGGGGAGAAGACGTTGATCCCCGTGAAGCGGGCAAAGTCAGGCGTGTTGAACGTGACCAGAGTCGTCAAGCCGTGACACAACATGGCGGCAACAATGCGAGCATCATGGGCATTCTTGCCTTTCACGGCGTGAGTGCTCACGAGCTGTTGCCAAAGATCGAACACACGTCCCTCATCACGATGAAGTTCATACGTGTCGATCAAATCGCGGAGG
>JANMLE010001320.1:0-2841 GCA_031372385.1 Planctomycetota bacterium
CTTGACGGCGTCGCGTTCGAGAGCGAGCACCGCCACATCCGATTGCTTGTCTACCAGCCGGTCCGCAGCCAGCTTCAAGCTGCGCGCGGTCCGGCGCAGCACCAGCGAAAAGACCTCGGCCACCTTCAGTGATTTCTCCATTTGCTCGGCATCCCCCTGCAGTCCCCGTTCGACTTCGGCCAGATCGCGCAGCGTGCGCAACTGTCCGCGGGAGAGGTTGCCGTCTTTATCGCGTTCCGCTTCCAGCCGCTCGGTTTCGATGATGACCCCCTGTTGCTGAGTCAGCAGCGCCTGCAACTGGTCTCCGATCCGTTCGAGTTCCTCAACCGCCAGTCGTTCCTGGGCAAACCGCTTCTCGAGCGCCAGGTCGCGTTCGACTTGTTCGAGGTCGTCGACAATCTGCTGCATCTCTTCGACCGCTTCGTCGGTCTGGTCGGGGTCTTGCAGTTGTTCGTTGACTCGATTGAGTCGCTCCTGTGCCCGCTCGGCCGCTTCCGTTGGCGGACGCAGACGGAGTCGTTCCAGCCGGCGTTCCGCCTCGGCGAGCTTATCCCCGAGACCACGCTGCCGCTGCTGCAGCTTCTCCAACTGCTCCGATTTCTGAGGAGAGTTCGGCTGACCGGCCAACTGCTGCGTCTCGTCCTTCAGGTCGGTCTGTTCCTTCTTGAGGGTTTCGAATTCCTGCTGCGCCTGCTCGATCTGCTTGATCAATGTTTCGACGTCGTCAGTCGGTTCGCGCTTCAGTTGCTTGTCGAGATCCCGCAGGTCGTTGAGCGCCTGTTGCTGCATCTGCGATGCGGTCCCGATCTGATTGTCGGCGATCCCCTGCGCGGCTTCGCGGAGTTTGCCCGCGGTCCCGTCGGTGTTCAGTTCGTCGCGGGCATCTTTGAACCGGCCGGCGGCATCGGGATCGCGCTGCTCCAGGCTGTCCGAAGCCTGTTGAAGTTGTTTGCGAAACGCATCGACCCGCTCGGCGATCTTGAGTTGCCGGGCCGCGGTCTTGGAGAGATCGGCCTTCTGCTGTGGCGACAGATCCGCGCCGGTTTTGGAAAGAGTCTGCTGGCCAAGCTCCGTCGAATCCTTTTGAAGCGTCTCCTGCTCGGCGATGAGCGAGTTCAACTCGCGCGAGACATCGCGCTGATCGCGCCATTCGGAGAGCAGATCCTGCAACTCAGTCAACGATTCGAGAGCCCGCGTCTGTTGCGTGTGGGCATCGCTCAACGCCGCATCGAGCGCGGGGTTCGCGGGTTTGTGCTCCGCCGGCTTGTCGCGCGATGCGGCCTCGGTTTTTGAGGGATCGTTCTTTGACTCCGGCGGCTTCGGCGGAGATCCCGGAACCCACGGCTTCCCCGGTGTAGGCGGTTCTCGGGCTTGGTCATCGGCCTGCTTCGCGGCCCTCGTCAGAGCCGACTCGATCTCGGGGAACTGTTCCCGGCCCAGCCGCGACAGTTCGTCGATGATGCGGTCCAGACGCTGCTGCGTTCCCTCGTCGTCCAGCTTGTTCGCGCGGAATTCCTCGCGCAACTGTTGGGCGTGCGACTGCACGCCATCGGCCGGTCGGGTCAACCGCGACGCCGCCTGCCGCTGGTCCAGTTCGATGCGATGCAACTGGTCCAGATCCTGAGTGCGGAGTTCGCCGGCGGTGTTGAGCTGCGTCTGAAGTTCGTTGGTCTGGTGTTTGGCCCGCTGCTGAAGCGTTGTGGCTTGTTGCAGGTCTTCCAGCAGATCGCCGACGCGGCCGGCGAGTTCCTTTTGTTTCTCCTCTTTGGAGACGATCAGAATCGTGCGCGGCGAACTCTTGCCGACGTGACGCTCGGGGCCGAGGTCGTAGCCATCAGTGGCTTCGGCGCGGAAGACGATTCGATGGCCCGGCTGCAACGACAGGTCGGCCAGTTGCCAGAGATAGTCGGGCGTCGAGAGCAACAGCGGCTCCGCATCGGCGGTTGAAGAGGCCAGCGGTATCTGCTTCACCGCGGGATCCTCGTTGAGTGTGTACGAGATGCGGATTTCCCGCAGTCCCAAGTCGTCCTTCGCCAGGATCTTGACGGGAAGTTCGGCGTCGGGGGCGAGCAGGACATCGGCGACCGGTTGCTCGATGACGACGTCGGGAACGGTGTCCGCGATGCCGCGCAATTCGAAACGCGGAGCTTCGGGATCGCTGAATCCCTCGTCGTCGGTCAGTTCGAACCAGTAGCCGGTGACGCCCGGATCGGTCACGGTGAACGACGCCGTACACGACATCCGGTCCTCCGCAAGAACCAGTGGTTTCGCCGGCTTGTCGGCGACTCGCAGGCGCGCCGACTTCAGCGTCTTATCGGCGATGGCATGCACGGTAACTTCAGTCCCGAGCAATCACTGCACATGACCGACCCCCTGCGGCAGCGTTTCGGCGGGACGTCCGGAATACTTTGGCGGAGTGACAGTGACCCGCAGCGATTGCAGCGTCGGGGGCTGCACGACTTTGACACGGACGAACGCCATCGTGTCGTCATCACCACCCGTGGCGCGGAACTGCAACGGTCCGCGCGAGGCGACCCAACTGATCACCGCCGCCTCGTACGATCGACCCTTCTCGTCACGCAGCGTTGTCTGCCGCAAAGGTTCGCGCTGCGGTGTCGTGGCGTCGCCGAGTTTGTGTTCGAACCAGACTCGCTCTGGCAATCGACCCCGCGCGTCGACGACGTACAGTTCCAGCGTGTCACCGCGGGCGATCGACAACGTCTCATCGGGAGCCTGAACAACGGGCGAGTGATCGGGACGGACCAGCTTCAACTGATACTGCCGCGGCCACGGGCAGTCGGCGAACGGGAACATCAGCCGCTTCACCGAGGTCGCGGCTTC
>JANMLE010001341.1:0-7724 GCA_031372385.1 Planctomycetota bacterium
CCCGGTTGCGGGCTGACGCGCAGCTTCATCGATCTGGCACACGGTCGCTGGGATGAATCGTGGCGGCACCATCATCTCGGGTGGCTCATGGGCTTCGCCGTCGTCGTCCAAATCCCCTACCGCGCGGCGGCACTGGCGGGATGGTGTCGGCCCCGCCAATCGAACTGGGCTCTGATCCTGTTTGGTGAATTGCTGATTGCCGCTCTGATTCTCAACTGGTTCTGGCAGCTCGTCAGTGAACTTCGGCAGCAGTGACGCGGGTTCGGCACTCGTGGCTTTCCCCGTGCCGCTTGCGCCGGGAAGTCAGGCAGCCGGCAGGAAACGATCGACCCGTAGGACGGATTTCCAATCCGTCCGTCAACGCCGGACGATTCGTTGACGGACGGATTGGAAATCCGTCCTACGTCGTCATTGGTCATTGCTTTCCCGCGGACTGCCTCACGGCTGTTCCATCAGGCGGATCCGCCGGTATTCCATCTGACCGCGATCCCCCTCCAGGCCGATCGGGCCGGTCTCGGGAAGCTTGAACGCCTCTTCCAAGACTTCGCCGTTGCATGTGCAGAGAGCCACTCCGTCTTTGACAGTGACGATGATCTCGTTCCAATCCTGCGCGCGGTACTGCTTCAGGTTCTTGTACGGTCCGGCCAGCGGATAGTCGCGACACTGCAATTGCGGCTTGCGGATGAAGACGCCGCTGTCGGCGTTCGGTGTGGCCCGGAAGTCCAGCTTCAGCGTGAAGTTCTTGGGGAATTCGCGGGTCGTCCACATCTGCTGGACGCGGCGGCCTTCGGGAGGCGTCGTCACGATGATGCGGCCGTGCTTGGCCACATAGCGCCCGTCACTGCTGGCCGGCTTCCCGTCGAAACTTGCCTGCGGCTCCATTGTCTTCTGATCGCGGAATCCCCAGCCGGTCAGATCCTTCCCGTTGAACAGGCTGACGAATCCCGGCTCCGGCTTGAAGTCGTCGTCGGCCGTTTCCACGAAATCGAGTGTCGCCAGGATGGGCCGCAGGGCCGCCGCCCACTTCGTGTATCCGGCCTTGTTCGGGTGCAGCAGGTCGGGAAACTCGGCGGCTTTGGCGTCCCCTTTCTCGTCGGCGAACAGCGTCCAAGTTTCGATGAGTGTCACCTGGGCATCGCCCTTCACCGCCGCGGCATACAGGTCGTTGACCTTCTTGATCTTGTCAGCCGACCGCTTCTTCGACTCGGAACTCGGAAAGACCTGGCAGACAATCACGGGCAGCTTGGGATTGTGCTTCTTCAACTCCGCCACAATCAGTTTGAAATTCCCCGCGATCGTTTCGGGCTCGGCATTTTCTTCAAGGTCATTGGTCCCCATCAGCAGGACCACACCGGTCGGATTGAGAGCCAGCACGTCGTCCTTCAACCGGATCAGCATCCCGCGCGTCGTGTCTCCGCTGATGCCGCGGTTGGCCACCTTCACACCCGGAAAGCTGCCCCCCAGGTCGTCACCCCAGCCTTGGGTGATGGAATCCCCCAGAAACACGAGCGACTTCTGATCCTGGGCGACCTTGCCCGCCCAGTCGGTCCGCTTCTGGGTCCACAGGTTCTTGAACCAGTCATACCGCCGGATCGGCCCGGCCCCCGGCAGCCCGTCATCCGTTGCGGGAAGCTCGACCGAAACCTTCGCCGCCGTGTCCGCGGCCGTCACGGTCACGACACCGACCCGAACTTCAAAAGTGATTCCAGCGATGACCAGCAGACTCAGGGAAGCGATTCGTCTCATGGTGATGGAGTCCGTTCAAGGGGGTGACACGACCGGTTCAAGGAAGCGTCGGAAATGTACCATCTGCCGCTCACCAAGGCGAACAACGATTCGGTTGCGACGCTTGCCGGCGTGGGCCAAGCACCCGTTGGGGTGACTCGGAGTGGGACAGTGTTTTATGTTCTCGAATGGCGCTGGCGAATCGGCGGCTTTTCCTGCTGAGACCGACAGAGACGCGCGTGACTGGCGGGCAGAAGCATTGCCGGCGCACTGCGAGGGAGACCGACTCAGGATCAATTCTTGGTGACGTTGATTTTCGCACGGTATTGGGCCGCCTGTTCCGGTTGGTCCGTGAGCTCGTAATGGCGGACGACCCGTCGCAGTGCTTCTTGAGATCGCTCGTGCCGAAGTCCCCAAGCCGATTCCAGCGTGGTGAATCCCTGCACGAGCAACGGTTCGCCGTCTGCAAACTGCTTGAGCTCAGACAGACAGAGTCCCCAGGCGGACTTCAACTCGGCCATGCGCCACGAATTGGGCACGTAAACCGGCACCAAGAGATTGTGCGCCTCTTCTAAAGCAGCCGCGGCGGCGGCGTAGTCCTGCCTTTGAACCAGCGTGTCACCCAGTTCGAAACGCACCTGCCAGACGCGCGGATGGCCGAGCGGGAGTTGCTCTTGGAGATGACTGAAAGATTCTCGCAGGAGCGAATCGGCTTCCTCAGACTGTTGTTGGCGGGTGAGCTGGAGCGCGAGAACATGCGCTCCTTCCAAGACTCGCAAGTCTGCGGGGCCGAACTTGCGGCGGCGAGACTCATAGACATCACGAGCCAGCGCAATCGCATCGGCGTTGCGTCCGAGTTTCTGCCGCGTTACGGCCAATGCCAACTGAGCCTCGGTCGTCGCCAAATGCTGTGGTCCCAGCCGCGACTGGCGGATTTCCAGAACTTCTTCAAACAGTTTCTCGGCTTCGGCGGGCTTTCCGTGATCCCGTAAGAACGTCGCCACCAGGGAAATGGCATTTGCCAAATGGGGATGCCGGGGGACCGACAATTTGCGGTCTTGTTCCAACCCGAGCCGGAGTTGACGCTCGGCTTCCACAAGTTCGCTTTGCACTTCCAAGAACGACGCCAGCCGATAGCGCAATCCCGGCGCAGCGCCGTCCAAATTCAACACGGACTGCTTGATCCAAGCCATCGTCTCCGCGGTGATTCGTTGGACCGTTTCATAGTCGCCGTGGTCTCGCAGGCAGTCCACATACACCTGCGTGTGGAAAATGGCCGCCTCGTGATTCGATTGTCTCGTCGGCAAATGTTGTTCGAACATCGACTTTGAGACTGGCAGGGCGCGATCGAGTCGACCGCGATCGCGATCGATTTCGGCAAGCGTCCATTCGGCGTCTTGAACGGAGGCCGGCCTTTCACGCTGCGCCAATGCCAAAAACTCGCGACCCAACTCAGTCGCCTCTTCAAATCGTCCTTGCTGACGCAGCCAACCGATGTAGCCGAACGCAGCCCGCATGCCCCACGAGGAATTACCAGCCAATCCTTTGCGGCCGATCCGCACGGCTTCCCGGTACATCTGTTCCGCCTCGGCGTCGTCGCCGCGATCTGCCAGAAACTGAGCGAATTTGAGATACGCTTCCACGATCCGCAGGTTGTCGCCGACCGATCGCTTCCCGCGTTGGATCGCTTCTCGGACCGTGTTTTCTGCGCTCGTGAAATCCCCTTGTTGATGCATCGTTCCAGCGAGGTCAAACAACATGGCAGCATAGAGGACATGATCAACTCCCAGAATGCGCCGTCCCTCTGCCAACAGCGCCGGGTAGGCCGCGACCGCCGCGTCGTATTGCCGAGTGCGTCGCAATTCCCGAATCTGTTGAAATCTCGCTGCAGCCGCGACAATGGCATAGGTGTCTTGAGCCGACGAGCCTTGCAGCGATTGCATGGTTTGCTGTAGTGCTTCCTGGTCCTTGCCTTGCCCGAAGAGATGTCTCACGAGCAGCATCTGCGTGTAGGCCACGTCGCGATGACGATCTCCCAGCAGTTTCCGTCTGGTCTCCAGCGCCGCGCGAAACAACTTTTCCGCCTCGACATGCCGATACAACTCATCGAGCGCCATTCCAAGATAGAACTGGGTGCGTGCCACCGCGAGCGGGTCGGATGCCGTCGATTGCTGCTGCAATGCCAAGATCTCTTGCAGTTGCGTCACCGCTTCGTCCATGTGACCGCTGACGTATTTCCAAATGGCCAGGCTGCTGCGGCTCGACAGGACTTCCGGATGCGTTGCTGGCAACCGCGCCGTCCGTAACTGCAGGGATTGTTGCAGCAATGGTTCGGCCTCAACAATCAGTCCCATGCCGCAATACGCGACGCCGATGGACTCCAGCAGCGTCGCCTGTACCAACGGCTCGCGCGCGAGTTCCTGACTGATGCGCGTGGCACCGCGTTCGAGAACCTGTCGTGCGGTGAGCGGTTGCTCCACATCTCCCGGTTGCCGAAAACCGGTTCCGCCGAAGCCCAACGGATCTGAAGACTCGAACACGCTGGTTAGAAACTCGATGGCGGCGTGAGTGCGGCGTTCGGACTCCTGCGCGGCGTTCCGTTTCTTGTCTGCTTCCTGTTGCGCGGCAAGCGCCGTCGTGCTGGCGGCTTCGAGATCCGTGTTCGACTGGGCGAGCTGATGGTTGGCCTGGTCGAGCTGACGGTTCTTGTCGTCGAGTTCCAGGTTGTTCCTCGCCAACTGCCGGGCCGCCGCCTGCTGCTGGAGGGCGAAGAGCACCGAGCCGGCCGCCAGCGCGACCAGCAGCAGCGCAACCGTTCCCACCAGCGATGCCACGGCCGGCTTGCGCCGGGCCCAGCGCCACAACTGCTCCGCTCGTCCCACCGGTCGGGCCAGGATCGGGTGGCCGTCGAGATGGCGTTGCAAGTCGTCGGCCAGTTCCTTCGCCGAGGCATAGCGCCGTTTGGGTTCCTTGGCCAGGCACTTCAGGCAGATCGTGTCGAGATCGCGCGGGACTTGGGAGTTCAGCTTCCGCGGGCGCGGTGGTTCGTCGTGCAGGACTTGGTGCAGCAGCATCCGCACCTCGCCACGAAAGGGAAGTTCGCCCGTCAGCAGTTGGAACAGAATCACCCCCAGCGAGTAGATGTCGCTGCGAGCGTCGGCTTCGTGAGCGCGGCCCCGGGCCTGCTCGGGACTCATGTAAGAGGGGGTGCCCAGGATCTGTCCGTCGAGCGTCATCGTGATTTCACCCGCATCACGCTTGGCGCAACCAAAGTCCATCAGGCGCGGTGATCCGTCCGGCGCGAGCATGATGTTCGACGGCTTCAAGTCGCGATGCACGACGCCCTGCTCGTGCGCGTGTTGCAGCGACAGGGCGATGTCCCGGATCAGTCTCGCCCCATCCTTCACGCTGAACCGCTTGGCCGTCAGGTACTGCGATAGCGTCACCCCTTCGGCGAACTCGCTGACAAGGTAGGGAAACGTGTCGCTGCGGCCGACGGAGTGGATCGCCACGATGCCCGGATGCCGCAACTGCGCGGCGTTGCGCGCCTCGCGGACGAAGCGATCCTCGTCCTCGCTGGTTCCCAGCGCGCCGCTGCGCGGCACCTTGATCGCCACCAGTCGCTGCAGTTGATGATCGCGCGCCTTGTAGACGGTTCCAAAAGCGCCACGACCGACCGCTTCGATCAGCTCGAAGTGCGCGATCTGCGGCAATCGCTGCTTGTTCCATGTCAGCGAGCGGCTGGTATCCAAAGTCAGACTGCTGCCGCACGAAGGGCAGATCGCCTCCTCATCCTTCGAATCGGCCACAATCTCGATCGGATTCTGACAGTGCGGGCAGTTGAACCGCGCCGCAAACTGCATCGGGGCCAATCGATGACGGTGGGCCTTCTTGAGTGAGCTCATCAGTTGTTCGAGCTGCGCCTGTTCCGCGGGCGACCTCTCGACCGGACCGCGCCCCGCCTGTTGCATCGCGGCGATCAGCGTGTCGGCCTGATGCCACAGCGCCATCTGCCGGGCGCATTCGTCACACTGCAACAGATGCTGTTCGAGTTCCGTCGCTGGTGGATCGGGCAACTGGCCGATGGCCAGTTGCAGGAGTTGTTCGACCGGCGGGCATTCGTGAGAACCGGGCATGCGGAGACTCCAGTCATTGTCGTGGCGAGATGTCGCACAAACTGTACACACCAAGCCGAGTTCCCCGCGAGGGCACGAGATTGGCAAAAGAACAGCGTGATCCATTGCATGGCAACGAGGCTGCCCGTGCTGGAGCACGGGCGGCCTCTGGTGTTGCGGCATGCAGGAGTCGATCAACAAGCCGTCGAGCCAGCCTCCAAGGCTGATTTCCGACGCATCTGGTGAGTGGAGGATCCGCTTCCACCTCGGTGACAAACGCCAGTTCGAGAAGACCAGCCATCATCAACGGCGATTGCCGTCCGTGCGACCGATCGCATCGCCTTGAGCCGTTCAACCCCGATCTGCCCAACGAGAATGTCACGTCCCAAGGCAGGGACTCCACCGCTTGGAATTGGCCCGCGAGGCTGGAACTGGCTGACTCGCACATTTTTCGGAACGGTTGGGGCGGCTGCTGGAGTGTTGGTGGCTTGGCCAGCCGGTGCGTCCAGCGTTGCCGGTTTGCCAATGGCGGCCGGCGCGGACTGTCGTCCATACGGCCTGAAGGTCTTATAAGGAGTCGGCTCCCATTTACCCTGATTGCGGGCGGCTGTCCAGTAGATGATCCAGCCAGTCCATTGGCCCCCGGCACCATCAGCGATGTTGGCCAGCGTGCCGCCTCCATCGGGCAGATACGGGTTTGGGTTGCGTTCCGTGTAGACGATCAGGAAGCACTCATAGTCCCAGCCATTTTGCTTGTTCTGGGCAACCCGATTTCGGATGGATTGCATGCAGGGGCTGCTCGTCGACTGGTAAAAGTCGCTGGCCCAACCGGTGCGGAAGATCTTGTCGTAGTACACGGGCGTCTTGTAGTTCAACCTCGCCATGTTGATGATGTAGACGGTGTATCCCCCTGATGCCTGTGCCGTGCTCGGTGACGCACAGCCCAAGCCGATCACCGCCGCCGTCACCAATAGAAATCGACTCAACCCCACCGCTGCCAGATTCTTGATTCGCCGCATGATGCACTCCCCTCGTGTGATTCGCCCGCCCCGCCGATGCGGCGGGATGGACGTTGCGTTGATGTCCATTCGACTCTCCGAATCGCACAAGCGATCCGGCGGAGTGGACATTCTTCGCTATGCGCGACCTCGGCACAATCTGTCAGAGATTTCGTGAGATTTTTGGGAAATCAGTTCCGAAACGAGCCGCGTGCCGTGAAGCAGCGGGTTCTTCGTCGCGGATTGACCCGCTTGGCACACGGCCCGGACCACCGACGGCGATGTCCAAATGGCACTCACTTTAGTAATCCGCCGCGTGAGCGAGGGCGGGCGACAGCGGCCATTCCCCGGCATTCCCTCGCTGACACTTCGGGTTACTTGCCTAAAATGAGTGCCATTGGGCGATGCCCACCGGGTCACTGGCGATCACTCGTCGAGCAGGTCACGGAGTTCTTCCCGCAGGCGGCGGAGAACTCGCGAGCGGGCGACGTAGACGGCGTTGATCGTGATTCCCAGTTCGGCGGCCACATCGGCGGCGGGGCGATCCTCGACGGTCGTCTGCCAGCAGGCTTGCCAGGTGGTTGGCTCGAACTCGGCCTGCATGATCTCCAGCGCGCGGGCCACCAGTTGCCGGCGGTACTCGACGTTCCAGAACTCGTCCGAGTCGGCCGCATCGGCGAATTGGCTCAGTCCCGACTCTGATCCCCCCGCGGCGGTTTCGTGCCGTTTGCGGAATCGTTCGCGGCACTTGTTGACCGTGACGGTCCTCAGCCACGCGCGAAACGATCCGTCCCGCGAATACTGGAACGTCGGCAGCTTGTCGAGCAGCACCAGAAACACATCCTGCACGGCATCCGCCGCATCGGCCTCGGCCAGACCGAGCCGC
>JANMLE010001375.1:0-6195 GCA_031372385.1 Planctomycetota bacterium
TTTGTGGTGTGTCGGCCTTACACTTTTTTTTATTTTTTCGTCTCAGGGGGTGTTCCGTGGCGGCGGCGCCCGCCCGCCTAACAACCCACACAAAACCCCCCCCCCCCCCCCCCCCCCCCCCACTCCAAATGCCAAGCCACCGGATTACGACGCCTGAGCTTCATCGCGATCCACCGGATTCCCGTGCCAATCGCGTTCGACTAGAATCCCCCTCGCTCGTGTTCCACAGTTCCATCCCGTTCCAGCAGTATTCGAATCGACATGGCCAAACACCCGGAATCCAACCCGGATTATTCGTTGTCGCGCGTGGTCTGCCGCAATCGCAAGGCAAAGCATGATTACGAACTGCTCGAACAACTCGAATGCGGCATCGTGCTGCGGGGCAGCGAGGTCAAGAGCATCCGCAACAATAAGATCGCGATCGACGATGCGTACGTCCGCGTGGAGAACGGCGAGGTCTGGCTGGTCGGTGTCGACATCGCCGAGTATCCGCAGGCGACGTACCTGAACCACGACCCGAAGCGGCAGCGCAAGCTGCTGGTCCACCGCCGCGAGGTCGCCAAACTCGAACGCGCCGCCGATCAAAAGGGGCTGACCCTGGTCCCGGTCGACGTGCATCTGGCGCGCGGGCTGGTCAAGGTGACCGTCGCCATCGCCCGCGGTCAGAAGGAATACGACAAACGCGACAAGATCAAGAAGCAGGAAGATCAGCGCGACATCCGCCAAGCCATCCGCAAGGCCGCCCGGTGATATGGCAATCGGGGAACCCGACTGGTGAACGATTGGCGACTACTGAATTCCCGCCGCTCCGCCGGCGGGACGTCCGGTCGGCGGAGCGACCGGACTACGGTAACTCACTTCGCCTTCAGCGCCGCCTTGACGGCCGTTTCGATTTCTTCGTGGGTGAATTCCTTGTCCTCACCGCTCTCGAACGCTTTGAAGAGCTTGCCGTCCTTGCCGTAGATCTTGAAGTGCGGCAGCGCGCCGTCGGGGATCACGAAGGCTTCGGCACCGTCTTCCGAGATGTCCAGCGAACTGACCAGGTTCTCGAACTGGGCGTCCTGCTTGACGAGGAACTCCTTGACCTTGTCCGGCACCTGTCCCTTCACCGGATCATCAAAGCAGAGCGAGACCACGACGACACCTTTGTCGGCATAGGTCTTGCTCAGTTCGACCGTCTTCGGGAACGCCTTGCGGCATGGGACACACCACGTGGCCCAGCAATCGACCAGCACCACCTTTCCCTTGTTGGCGGCAATGATCTTGTCATACCCGGCCTTGTTGACGATCCGGACCGAAATCGGTTTCGACGCGGCCTGGGCCAGCGTGACTTGAGCCGAGCCGAGCAACGACAGGCCGGCGGCTGCGGTGGCCGCGTTGCGAATCCAGTCACGACGGGTCTGGACAGTGTCTTCCATGATGGTCCTCACAAAGATGTTCACGCTGATGATGCGCCGGCCGGCGGGCGACGGGCAGAGTCTACCCGACCCGCTCAATGGCTCCAACGTGTCCGCAGCGGAATCGTGTTGGGGCGCGGCGGCAGTGAGGGCGAACGTTGGCCGTTTCCTTCGCCGTTTCCTTCGCCGTTGGCTCAGGGTTAATCGAATCTTTGGCACTGGGTTCATCGGCACGGCACGCACCGAGTTCGTACCGGCACACCGGCAAATCTGGTAAAAGTGCGGCGGTGTGCGGGCGTACCACCGCCACGAATCAACAACTGGTGGAATCAATTGTTTGGGAGTCATCGAGTGTCTGCGAAAGCCTGGGGCGGCGCGTTTGATGAGAAGACCGATCCGCGCGTCGAGAAGTTCACCGAATCGATCAGCTTCGACAGCCGCCTCGCGACCGTCGACATTCGTGGCTCGCAGGCGCATGCCCGGATGCTTGCCAAGGTGGGGCTGCTGACGGCGGACGAGTGCCGACAAATCGTCGAGACGCTCGACATCATCGGCCGGGAGATCACTCGCGGCGAGATGGTTTGGAAGACGGAGCTCGAAGACATCCACATGCACATCGAATCCGCGCTGATTGCGCGGATCGGCGATGTCGGACGCAAGCTGCACACCGCCCGCAGCCGCAACGACCAGGTGGCGACCGACCTCAAGCTGTACGTGCGCGACTCGCTCGATCAACTCGATGGAATGCTGGCCGAATTGCAACGGGCGTTTGTTGATCGCTGTGAGATCGACGCCGATGTCGTGCTGCCCGGATTCACGCACCTGCAGCGGGCTCAGCCGGTCATGGCCGCTCATTACTGGCTGGCTTACTGCGAGAAATTTCAACGCGACCGGGAACGCCTGGCCGACTGCCGGAAACGGGGCAACGTGTTGCCATTGGGTGCCGCGGCACTGGCGGGGACGTCGCTGCCGATCGATCGCGACGAAACAGCGCGTCTGCTGGGTTTCGACAGCGTGGCGGCGAACAGCTTGGATGTGTCGAGCGACCGGGACTTCTTGGCGGAGGCGATCTTCGACCTGTCGCTGATCGCCGTCCATCTGAGCGGCTGGGCCGAAGAGTGGATACTGTGGTGCATGACCGAATTCGGATTTCTCAAGCTGCCCGATGCCTACACGACCGGCTCGTCGATCATGCCGCAGAAGCGGAACCCCGACGTGCTGGAACTGATCCGCGGCAAGTCGGCCCGCGTGATCGCCGACGTGCAGCAGATCCTGACGCTGCTGAAGGGATTGCCGCTGGCCTACAACCGCGACCTGCAAGAGGACAAGTTGGCGTTCTTCGACGCGCTCGACACGGTTCAAGCCTGCCTGGAACTGGCCCCGAGCATCGTCCGTCACGCGAAACTTCAGGTCGAAGCAATCAACGCCCGCCTCGAAGAAGGCTTCCTCGACGCGACGACGTTGATGGAATACCTGATCAGCAAGGGTGTCCCGATGCGGTCGGGCCACGAAGTCGTCGGCAAGCTGGTCCGGCAGTGCGAATCGCGCCGCATCAAGCTGGCGGACTTGTCGCTGTCAGAACTGCAAACGGCCTGCGACAAGATCGAAGTGGATGTGACCGGCTGGCTCGGCGTCAGCAACGTGGTCTTGCGTCTGAGCAGTTTCGGCAGCGGCGGACGCAGTGCTGTCGCCGAGCGAGTGACCGTGTGGCGCGACCGGCTGGCCGGGAACTGATGATGGTGTCCCCGTGACCGATCCCGAATCCCGATCCGCTGATGCCGTCCCGCGGACGCTGCGAATGACGCTGGCCTACGACGGCACGAACTACTGCGGCTGGCAGGTACAGCCCAACGGAGTCGCGGTGCAGGCGGTCGTCGAACAGGCGCTGCTGGACTTCACCGGCGAGCCGATCAAGGTGGTCGCTTCAGGACGGACGGATGCCGGCGTGCATGCGGTCGGGCAGGTGATCAGCTTCTCCACGCGATCGACTGCGCCCTGCCGCGGATTCCTGCACGGCCTGCCCGTGCATCTGCCCGGCTATGTCGTGGTGCGGGCCGTCGACGAAGCTCCCGCAGGATTCAACGCGCGGTATGACGCCCGGCGGAAGTGGTATCGCTACGTGATCCACAACAACCCGATCCGGTTGCCGTTCTTGACGAGTTACGCGCTGTGGCAGCGCAGCCGACTCGACGAGCAGGCGATGCACGCCGCCGTGCAATACCTGGTCGGGACGCACGACTTTCGCTGCTTTGAATCACAGTGGCCCAACCGTTCGTCCAGCATCCGCACGATCTTTCATGCCAGCGTCACGCGCACCGCGGGGTGGGACGTCTGGGGGTCGAGCGGGCTGCGAACAGAGATGACAGAGGTGCGAGGCGCGACGAACCCGGACGCGGACGTGCCAGCCATCTCGTCACTCGCCACTCGCCACTCGTCACTCGCTCCGCCCGCCGACTTCCTCTGCTTCGACATCGAAGCGGACGGCTTCCTGTACAACATGGTCCGCGCGATTGCGGGAACGCTGATCCACGTCGGCCGGGGACGGTGGTCGCCGGAGGACATGCGGCGAATCTTGGCAACCGGCGATCGAACCCACGCCGGCGAGACCGCGCCGCCACAGGGACTGTATTTGATGCAGGTCGCGTACGACGACGTTCGGAACGTTTAGCCGCACCGTCAACGGCGTGCGTGCGGAGATGGGCGAACCGTTGATCGCCCCCACGTTGGCGTGGCGGCTCAACGAAAACGACTTCGAATGATCACCCGCGAAACCGTGAGTCGCCATGCGTGCCGCCGCACCGGCCACGCATTCGGCGGCTTGTATTCCAAGCTTGGCGCTGATATTTGCAAGTCAAATGTCCGCACGTGGTGGGACGCCACGTTTTCCCAGGTGGGATCGTGACTCAAACGTTGGAGGCCGGTGTGATGGTGCGGAACTTGCGATTTGGCGTGCTGGCTTGGAGCGCGGTCGCTTCGGCTGTGTTCTTTGGTTTCGACGGACTCAAAGTCGCTGAAGCTCAGCCGGGAGCGGCGAGTTTCTCGCCAAGTTCCGCCGTGCTCGCCAAGCTCACACCGACGGGCGAACTTGAGTTACGGCTGCTGGATCTGACGGAGCCGCTGCCCGCCACAACGCCCGCGGGATTGTTGGTCTGGAAGCCGATCGTCGGCCGCGAACGGTGGGACGTTCTGAAAGCGGGCGGAGCCTGGCCGAGCGATGCTGATGCCGACGTCAACCTGGCATTGTCTGCGGGCGTGCGCGGCGGCGACGTGCGCGGCGTGGGCGGAGTCCCCGCGGCGGGAGCCCTGATGGCGACCATTCAACTCGACCCGCTCGACGGGACGACGCTCACACGCGGTGCGGCCTTCGTCACGCCCAGCGACGGTGCGGAAGTCCTCAGCCCCCGCCCCACGATTCGTCGCCCTTCCGAAAAGGGGAAGCTGCCCGCGCGAACGGCAGTCATCTCACGCGGCAACACGGACGAAGTCGTGCTCCGAATCCCGTTTCGCGACGGACAGTCGCAGGTCGTGCTTTCCGAATGGGCCGACTGGCCGGCCACTCTCAAGGACGGCTTGCCGCCGGGGCGATACACGGTGCGGTTTGAGAAGGGTCTGGAACTGAATCGGTTCACGGTTCTCGATCCGAAGCAGCGTCGGCGGTACTGGTCGCCGATCGATTCGATGTTCAGGTTGATCGGAGAACAAAGCGACCCGCTGGCTCTGCAATTCGCCGTCGAACATCTGCTGAGTTTTCGGACAGATGAAGACCGGCCCTCGTTTCTCGGCGATGCTCTCGATCTGTTGGAGTCCGTCCCAACCGACAAGCTGGCTCCGCCGCTTCAGCAGCACCGGACCAGCCTGCGCGATTGGCTCGACAAGCTCGCGACCGATCCCGGTTATCAGAAGGGGCGGGTCGCGACGCTGGCTCTCGGCACCGACACCGGCATCGAGCCCATTGATGCGGCGCGGCGATCGATCGCCGCCGGACAGTGGACCGACGCGCTGGAGGCACTCGATCAAATCACGGCTGACGGAGACGATGCCGCGTCCCAGCGGCAGCGCGGTCTCAAGCAGCTTTATCGCGGCGTGATCTTCGCCGAAGCGGGGACCGGCGGCGCGGATGAGGCCGGCAAACAATTCGGCCAATCCATCGAGACTCTGTCCGCGCTGCACGACACGCCACAGGGTCAGGCGGACTTGCTGCGAGTCCACAACAACGTCGCGAACTTCCGATTGCTGCTCGCTCAGAACAGTCTCGGCAATCACGCGTTTCAGATGGCGGCGGGCATCGACCAACCGGTGCTGAGCTGCTTGGAAAATCTGATCGTCGCGCGGGACCATTACTCCGCCGCCGCGAATGCCGCTGAGAAACTTCGCGACCACAAGGCGGCCAGCGCGATTCGAGTCAATCAGGCTCGGACATCGGCACTGACGGCAGACGTGATTCGGACGCTCGATGTCGCGGCGGCCGGTGAATCGCGGGCGTTCATCGCGGGCGAAAATGCCGCGTCGGCAGAAGCCATTCGCTTCGCGTCTGCTGTGACGAAGGCCGATGCGGCGTCGGTTGAACCGCTCACACAGGCCGCGGCTTGGGAACTGCTGGCTCAACTGGCCTATCGACAGCGCGAATGGAAAGCCGCCAACGATCATGGGCAACAGGCGAGAACGTCATTCGTCCGACGCGGCGAACTCGCCGGCGTCGAAACAATCGAACGGCTGTTGGGTCTGATCGCGATCGGTCAAGACGATCGTCCGTTGGCACTGAAACACTTTTCGATCGCGCAGCTTCTGGCCGAACTGC
>JANMLE010001424.1:0-2430 GCA_031372385.1 Planctomycetota bacterium
AGCAGTCGTTCGGCCCCATCGAACTTCGCGGGCGTGTTGGTCCAGTCCTCCTGCACTTGGTCCGGCAAAACATTTTCCGGAGTCAGGGCACTCGTCGCATTCGAGACCGGGAGCCAGGCGACGATCCGCGCCGGTTCGAACACCGCGCGCGGGACTGCGTTGTCGGCGACATCAACGGCTGCGGGTTTGATCGCCGGGACCGCGCGCTTGTCATCGGCCGGCGGCTCCGCGGCTTTTGTTCGTCCGGGTGTGACATCCAGAGTCACCAGCCGCATCGCCCCCCGTGGCGGAGCCCAGGCATGGCGAATCCAAACCAGCCCCGCTGTGTTCAGCGAGAGAAACAATCCAACCACCAGCCAGTAACGGCTCGAACTACTCTGCTGCGACATGCTGCCTCCCTGATGTCGGGGACCGGCGGAAACCCGGTCCCCCTGACGGGGCGTCCTGTAGCAGAATCTGCCGGTTGCCGGAACAGGAATCGTAGGACGGATTTTCAATCCGTCCGTGACGGTCCAACACTCAGACCGTAGCCACGCTCGCCAGAGCGTGGGCGGTGATGCCGACGTTCCCACGCTCTGGCGAGCGTGGCTACTGATGTCGGCGAAGTCAGATCCGCATGACGATCCTGTCCGTGACAGGATGGATCTGTGCGTTGTGTACGTCCGAGCGTGCCCGGCGAAACTCCGGATCTTTCTGCCTCTCTCTTTCTGTCTCCTTCTCCCGGCACCGGCACAGCGGGGAGACAGAAAGAGAGAGGCAGAAAGATGAATGCCGAGGACGTCTTGGAAGTCACGCGGCGCGACGGTTCGCCATCGGCTTGGATTCGGGCAGGGTCCACCAAATGCGGTCCTGATCTTCCCACGGCAGCGACGCCACTTCGGGGCGCGGCCAGTCCTGTAGCGGCGATGCATCGAACGCCGAGGTGATGTACGGCGAACTCGCCCGGCTGGCGATTTCCTGGGCCAGGATCGGAGCCAGCACCAGTTTGGTCGGCCAACCGGTCGTCACGTTGCCGGCACACAAGACTTGAATCGAATCGGGACGCGCGCCGTTGCCGGTCGCTCCCTCCGCGCGGTCGACCCGGTAGGTGGACCATTCGACCTGCGACAGATCGAGACTCGGCAGAACTTCAGTCAGCTCCGCCCGCGCGCGTTCGGCCAGCGCGAGCGGTTCCAGGCCGGTCCCGTCCTCGGCGATCTGCCCACCGATCTGGTAGACCGTGCGGCCGTCGTAGTCGATGTCGGACGTGATCGTCACGCGGGTCTTGGCACCGTCGATGCAATGCCCGTTCAGTTCCGGCAGCGTGCCGCGCGCCAGGACCATGTGCAGCGGCCGGCGCTGCATCACATCGGCGCTCAATCCAACCATCTCACGCAGCCGGGCATTGCCGGCTCCTGCGGTGAAGATAACTTGCCGCGGTCGCAGTTCGAGTTGTTGGCCGTCGAGGGGCGAAGTCAGTCGCAGCGACTCGACCTCGCCGGGACTCCCCAGTTGGAATTGCAGTCCGCTTTGAACATCGATCTTCAGGATGCGGTCTTGGTATTGGTCGGCCAGGTCCGCGATAAAGCTCGATGGACAAATCACCTGCTCGGGCAAGCGGGCCACGGTGCCGAAGACGTTGGCCAGCGCGGCGGGACGTTCTTCCGAGTCGATCACTTCCGATTTGACCTGCAACCCGATCCGGGCACCGAGCATGCCGACCCGTGAACTGAACGAATCGGTCTGCCAGAGATAGCAGCACTCAGACCGCAACCGGGTGCGCGTCAGATTCGGAGTCGTCCGTCCGAGCAGCGCGTCCCGCCACAGCGCGGGCATCTCACGAATGCTGATGGCCGAGCGCGTTAGCAGTCCGCTGAGGGAATACTTCAAGCCGCCGTGGATGATCCCCTGTGAGGCGACGGTCTGACCCGCGCCCAAGGCATTCGCTTCCAACAGCACCACGTGATGGCCGTCGCGCGAGAGACGATCGAGCAGCCACAACCCGGCGGCACCGCCCCCGAAAATCACCGAATCCAACCGCATCGCAAGCTCCCGTTGAACGCTGGCGGCCCAAAGATGCCGTCGTTCACAGACATGCGGAAGCCCGACCGAGTCGCCGGCGCGGCCTCCAAATCCCACATGGGGGGCGGGCGTTGTAGCGAATGTCGGCGCGTGCGCAAAGACGAACACGGCGGGGTCTTCGGCCGCATCCAAAGTAGCCTTCATCGCTCCGCGTGAAGTAAGCCGGGTGTGTGGACGGCTGTCTGAACAAACAACGCCGAACTCGCGAACGGCTTTCTTCACGCGGAGCGGTGAAGGCTACTTGGAAGCATCCGAATTTACGCAGGCCAACAGGAACGTCACGTCAGGCTTTGGGGGCTGTGCATTTTCTACTTCCGAGAGTTACTCGGTGTGTCGCCACGCGAGCGGTGTCTCCCTGCCACGGCCCGG
>JANMLE010001444.1:0-8646 GCA_031372385.1 Planctomycetota bacterium
GAAGCCGAGGCCAACAGCGTCGATGACAACAACTGAGACGAAAACTGGGAGGCTATCCGAGAAGGGGTCGGTAGTCTTTTTCATGCCGCACGACGTCGCTCAACAACGCTCAAATCGAGACAGCGCGGCATGAAAAAGACTCCCGACCCCCTGGCCCCGCGTGGCCGTCACCGATGTGCGGTGTGAACTGCGAAGTCTCCCCGCAAAAAGCCGTACCGGTGCGGTGCGTGCGACCGAATCACTGGCAATCGACAGGGCGTTCTGCGAAAGTTCGTCCCCCGCCGGGACTGCCCGTGAATCGTCGCGAAACTTCGCAGTCCCCGTCTTTCATGATCCGAGCCCTCCTCAGTCATTGAAGATTGGCGGGCTGGCCTCTCCACTCTGACGGAAGATCATGGATTTCATCGCTGCGGTTTATCGGCTCACCTGTTCCGGTGCCGACGTGGAACGCTTGAGTCACGAGATTGCCCTCGAACAAACCGTGGAGGTTCCCGACGCCCTCATCGAATGTCCCGCATTGCGCGAGGCGGTTGTCGGTCGGGTGATGTCCATTTCCCCCATGCCGCCTGATTCTCTCGTGTCGCCCGCCGATGCAGCGAATGACAACTCCACAACCGCGGCCGAACAGTTCGACGTGCGCATCGATTACTCCGCCGACCTCGCCAGCAGCGGGTTGGGTGCGCTGTTGAATCTGGTGTACGGCAACATCTCGCTGAAGCGGTGCATCCGGCTGCGCGATGTGCAACTGCCCGAGTCGCTGCTCGCAAGCTATCGCGGACCGAACCTGGGGGTGAGCGGGCTGCGGGAGTCGCTGGGGGTCTTCGGTCGGCCGCTGCTGGCGACGGCCCTCAAGCCGCGCGGTTCGACGCCCGAACAATTGGCCCGGCGCGCGCACGACTTCGCGGCCGGCGGTGGCGACCTGGTCAAGGACGATCACAACCTCTCCGATGCGACGTTTGAAGAGTTCTGCCAGCGCGTCGAACTCTGCCACCAGGCGGTGCTCGAAGGGAGCGAGCAGACCGGTCGGACGTGCCTGTACTTTCCCAACCTGGCGGCACCGGTGGGTGAGCTAGAGCGGCGGGCCGAGTTCTTGCTCAAGCTCGGCGTGCGCGGCGTTCTGATCGCGCCGTTGATTGTCGGCCTGGATCAGGTGCGGCATCTGGCCGACAAGTTTCCGCTGGCATTCATGGCGCACCCGACGTTCGCGGGAGCCTTCTTTCACGACGGCACCCACGGCATCGATCCGGGCCTGCTGCTGGGCCGCCTGTTTCGTCTGGCGGGTTGCGATGCCACGATCTATCCGAACCTCGGGGGACGCTTCACCTTCACCGCGGACGATTGCCGGCAGATCGATCGGCGGGCGCTGGAACCGCTCGGCAATCTGCGGCCTGCGTGGCCCGCGCCGGCGGGCGGCATGTCGTATGACAACCTCCCACAGATGGCGGCCGATTGCGGCGAAGACTCGATCTTCCTGATCGGCGGCGCGTTGCTCGGCGACTCGGCCGACCTGCGATCCAGCACCGCTCGATTCGTGGAGCGGATCAGGGAACTCTTTCCCGCCTCGACCGCGACCGCCGGACGCGCGCTCAACGAGGTGGTCTCGTCCTGTGAGCTTCCCGCACCGCGGATGACTCAGCGACTGCTGGAACACCTCCACTTCCTCAACGGCTTCCATTGGGACGGCCGCGAGCCGGTCGCGTACAAGGCCGCGAACGACCTCCCCTTTCGCGACGTCAGCCGCACCGAATTGATCGGCATGGCGGGCGAACAAACGGCCTTCGATCTGCGCTACTTCGAGATCGGCCCCGGCGGACATTCGAGTTTGGAAAGGCACGTTCACACGCACGTCGTCATCGGCGCCCGCGGCGAAGGAACGCTGATCCGCGCCGGAGCGCGCGTTCCCGTCAAACCGTTCGACATCGCCTACGTTCCGCCGTTGCAAGTCCATCAGTTGACCAACGAATCCAGCGAACCGTTCGGCTTCTTTTGCATCGTCGACCACGACCGCGACCGGCCGCAGAAGCCGTGAGCGGTGCCCGCGAATCACCGCGAAGTG
Source organism: Planctomycetota bacterium (assembly GCA_031372385.1). Taxonomy (GTDB): domain Bacteria; phylum Planctomycetota; class Planctomycetia; order Planctomycetales; family Planctomycetaceae; genus Schlesneria. Next base: position 2,057 of record JANMLE010001444.1, read on the forward strand.
GCGCGAATAAAGACCAATCCAAAGTGATGCGATAACGAGCGGCGACCAAGTGTGACGAACCTCGTTGGCTCACTCACCACTCGCCACTCGCCACTCGTCCACAAACCGCCGGTGCCAGAGTTCGAACACCAGGAGCAGCCACAGGCGGGCGCTGTGGTCCCATTGCGAGGACGTGTGTTCGTCCACCAGTCGCCGCACCGTGGCCGGATCGAAGTAGCCGCGACCGAGGGTGCGCGAGTCCAACAGCGTGTCAGTGACCATCGCGCGCAGTTCGTGGCGGAACCAATGATCCAGCGGCACGCCGAAACCCATCTTGGGCCGGGTCTGGATCGATGCGGGCAGCAGGTCTCGGAACGTGTCGATCAGAATCCGCTTGCCGCGTCCACCGTGCAGCTTCCAGGCAAGCGGCATTCGGGCGGCCAGTTCCACCACGTGATGATCCATGAACGGACTGCGCGCCTCCAAGCCGAAGGCCATGCTGGCGATGTCGACCTTGGTCAGGATGTCGCAGGGGAGGTAGGTTTCGGCATCGACGCAGGTGGTGCGCTGCACAAAGTCGGACTCGGCGCAGTTCGCGTAGGCATCCAACAGGAACGACGCGCCGTCGTAGCCGCGCAGCGTCGCCGTGAAGTCGCGTGAGAACAGCGACGGGCGACGCGCGTCGTCGAAGATCCCCACCCAGTTGGCATAGCGCCGCTCGGGTGATTGTCCGAGTGCAGCCAGAAACCGCTTGATCCGCCGCAGCTTCGACTTTTGCCGCACCGATGAAGGCAATCGCTGCCAGAGCGAACTCGTCAGCGGAGCCCGCAGCAACCAGGGGAGACGATCGATCCGGGCCGCCAGTTCGACGGCGCGGTAGCGATCGTAGCCGGCGAACAACTCGTCGCCGCCGTCACCGGTGAGGGCCACCGTCACATGCTGCCGGGTCAATTGTGAAAGATACATCGTGGGAATCGCGGAACTGTCGGCGAACGGTTCGTCGTAATGCCACGTCAATCGCGGCAGCATTTCCACCGCCGACGGGTCGACGACGAACTCGTGATGCTCGGTCCCCAGCTTCGCCGCGGCCTCGCGGGCGTAGGTCCGCTCGTCAAATTGCTTGACGGAGAAGCCGATCGAAAAGGTTTTCACCTTCTGCCCGGACTGTTGCTGCATCAGTCCGGTGATGATCGTCGAATCGACACCGCCCGACAGAAACGCCCCGAAGGGAACGTCGCTGCGCATCCGCAGGCGGACGGCTTCGGTGAGCGTGCTGCGCAGAGCCGCTGCCGCAGACTCCGGTGAGCGCAGCGCGGACTCGTCGACCGTTCCCGTTGGTTGATCGATGACCGTTGACGATGGCCGCGCATACGGTGCCTGCCAGTATTGGCGGACGGTCAGATCACCGGTGACCGCGTTGAACTCGGCCCAATGCGCGGGGGGGAGCTTGTGATAGCCGCGCAGCATCGTGCGCGGATGGGGGACGTATTGCAGGGTGACGAAATCCGCCACCGCCTGCGGATCGACGTCGCGCGGGGCACCGGGAACTTGCAGCAGCGATTTCAGTTCACTCGCAAACATGAGCCGGCCACCGGCCAGTCGGTAAACGAGCGGCTTCTGCCCCATCCGATCGCGGGCCAGAAACAGCCGCCGCTGGCGTTCATCCCAGATCGCGAACGCGAACATGCCCCGCAAGTGCTGCACACAATCGCGGCCCCACTGTTCGTAGGCGTGGACGATGCATTCGGTGTCGCTGGCCGTATGAAAGCAGTGGCCGAGCGATTCCAGTTCGGGCTTCAATTCGCGGTAGTTGTAGATCTCACCGTTGAACGCGACCCAGACTGATCCGTCCTCGTTCGACAGCGGCTGATGTCCGCCGGCCAGGTCGATGATCGACAACCGTCGAAACCCCAGTGCCGCGCCGCCCGCCCGCTGTCGTGCATCGGACGCCGTCGACTGATCCGAGAAATAAAACCCGGCATCATCGGGGCCGCGATGCACGAGCACATCCGCCATCCGCTTCAGGATCGGCTCGGTGAGCGGTTCGCCGTCCGGGGTCCAGCACGCGCCGGTGATGCCGCACATGGATCACCGTCCCGCCAATTGCTGGTACACGGCGGCATACCGGTCGATCATCCGCGCGACGCTGAACTCGGCGCGGATTCGCTCGCGCCCGGCCGCGCCGAGTCGTTCGCCGAGACCCGGTTCATCAAGCAGACGCCGCAGGAACTGCATGAACCCGACGCTGTCACCAAGCTTGCAGAGAAACCCGGTTTCGTTCGGTACGACCAGTTCCCGATTAGACGGAATGTCGCTGGCGATGACCGGCAACCCGGCCGCCATCGCCTCCATGATGCTGTTCGACATCCCTTCAAAGCTGCTCGCCAGACAGAAGACATCGAACGCCGGCAGGAACCGCGCGGCATCGTCGCGGTGTCCGGTGAAATGAACGTGCCCGGTGCAATGCACGCTGCGGACGAACTCTTCGAGCCGCCCGCGCTCCGGCCCGTCGCCGATGAGGACCAGGTGCAGGCGAGTCCGAATCTGCCGCAGTGTCTCGACCGCCCAGATCAAGTCGTCCACCCGTTTCTGCCGCGCCAACCGGCCGACGAATCCGGCAACGAACGCATCCGGCGGAAGGTTGAGTTCCGCGCGAAGGCCGGAGGAGTGGCGAGTGGTGAGTGGCGAGTGGCGAGTGAACGGCGCTGATTCAATTTGGGAAGGGGGTTCGTCCCGGACTTCTTCGTTCGCCGCTCCGCACTCCGCACTCCGCACTTCGCACTCGATCCCGTTGGGAATGCAGACCAGTTTCTCCGGCGGCACACCGAGTTCGCGATAGAACTCGACAACACTCGGCGAGTTCCCGACGAGCCGGTCGGTCCGCGCGAAGAGTCGCCGATCGAGCCACAGTTGCCAGCCCGCCTTCCAACTGTCGACGCACCGTTCGGAGACGACGATCTTCGCCTTTGGAATGACGCCCGCGCACAGTCGTCCATACGAGTTCGCAGCGAACAACCACGTGTGCAGAATGTCGGGCTGCAGGCGTTTCAATTCCGACCGCAAACGCCAGAACGACATCGGGTCGAACTTGAAACGCTTGCCGATCACTGTCAGCGGAATGCCGGCCGCCGCCAACTCATCGGCATAAGGTCCGCCGCGCGTGAGGGCAATCACATGCACATCAAACAGCTCGCGCGGCAGTCCGGTGGCCAGCAGCGCACACTGCTTCTCGGCACCGGACCGATCGAGTGTCGGGATCAGCAGAACGACGCGCGTCGTGGCCACGGGAATGAGTTCCATGACGGGTGAAACCGGGTTGAACAGTCGACCGGGCACAGCTTACGTTGGGGACCGGGCGATGCAAAGCCTGTTCGACATGTGTGTCGGACCAAGATAGACATGTCGCACGGGAACAAAGCGGGCCAGATGAGCTTCGACCTGTCGGCCGTGAATGGGCTGCTGTGCGGCGCGGCGGTGGATCATCCGACGCCCGGCTTGATCCTCTTCCGCGACAAGAACCGGCTGATCGCCGAACTCGCCCTGCGCGAAATCCACAAACCGATCGTCGTCGCCGGTCGCCAAGCTGAGCCTGAACGGAGCCGAATTGCCCAAGGTCGATTCCGAGTTCGAGGAAATCACCGCAGGGGAAGAAGAAGAAGATTGCCAGCAGAAGCTCAAGACCAAGTGGGCCTCGGTGGACGCACTCGTCGGCAGGGAGAAGCGGATGCGGGTGATCGCAGAATCAGGGAACGGTCTGCAAGGAAGTGACCGCTCCCTCACCAGTCTGTGGAAAACCGTCGAGTACGCGGCTCGCCTGCTTGCAGTTCCAATGGACTGACTGGAACGGACACCGGTGCCCGATTCTTCGCCCCGACGGGGCCGACGAAAATCAGCCCAGGGCAAGCTCGCTCGGCGGGCGCCGCCCTAGGTCAAAGCCACACCAAGGATGTTTGCCCTGAAAGGGTCGCGGAACGCCGAGACCTCCCGTGCCCCGTCAGGGCACATCCATTCGTTGGATCCCCAATCCCAGGGCGGCGCTCGCCGGGCGAACTTGTCCTGGGCTGGTTTCCTCCGCCCCTTCGGGGCAAAAACAGCGGGAACTGCAATCCGTTGGGGGCAGCGTCGTTCAATAGGCTGCCATGCCGCAGCGGCCCCGACCGAGTTGCTTAACCCTGAGCCAACGGCGCGGGGGAGCGGGATGGAAGGGTCCGTCCCCGCAGGCTCTGTCGGCACAGGAATCGGGACGCTGGCATCCCACCCCTTCGCCGTTGGGCTTCCGTGGTGTGCAATGCCGCGAATCCAAGCCTGTAGCCGAATTAGCAAGAATTCGGACGATGCGTCAGACGATACGAATTCTTTCGAATTAGGCTACAAAAGTGGAAACACACCACCTCGGAAGCCCTGCCCCTTCGCCGTTGGCTCCGGGTTAACAGCCTGTTGAAAAACGTGGGGTCCGTTTCCAACATGCCCGTTTGCTGCGGGAAACGAGCACGATGAAATCGTACTCCACGAGTATTTCAACAGGCTGTTAAACCTCACGCGGCACAAAGTGAGACGTTTTCGTTTAACCGCTACGCCAACGGCGTGCGCGCAGGTGGGAGCGAACCGTTGCTCGCGCGCACGCCGTTGGCGTAGCGGCTAAACGTCTCAGGTAAGGCCGCGCGAGGTATCAACGACTCAGATGTCTCACCTACCGGGACGCCCCGGCGGCAGTCTTGGAGGATGACACGCAGTACAGCGCCTTGTTCGAGCGTGAGAAAATCTGTCCGCGCGACGGGGCCAGTGAGGCTCGGAAGTTCTCGTCTGCGGCGGCGGGCAGGACGTTGCGGGCCACGATCTCCATTTGCGGGCCGGGCTTCACGACGATCGTCTCGCCCGAGTCGCTCTGGAAATAAGCCAGTCCGTTCACGGCGATCGGCGACGACGTGTGCTTGCCGCCGAGACGATCATTCCACAATTCGCGGCCGGTCTTCACGTCGTAGCAGCAGCCGATGCCGTCCATGCTGACGGCGATCATGAAGTCACCGATCACAATCGGCGACGGCTGGTCGCGGCCGACTTTGCGCGGGGTGTGCCAGGCCATGTGCGACTGAGTGACGTCGCCCGCTCCGCCGGGCTTCACCGCGTAGACATCGCCCGCCAGTCCGTTGAGGACGAACATCAATCCCTGACCGGGCGCGACGGTCGGCTCGCCCCGTCCCGCAAAACTCTTGCAGAACCATAGCTTCTTGCCTGAAGCGGGGTCGTAACCGGTCACGCCGTTGAAGCCGTTCAGCACCACTTCGCTCCGGTTGCCGACCGTCACCAGAATGGGAGAGCTCCAACCACCCTTCTGGGGAATGTCGCGCGGCGCCTTCCACGTCCTGCGCGACAACGAAGCCCTGCGCGAAAAACAGATCGTGGCTGTTCTGCGCGTAGATGTGCGGAATCCCCCAGCGATCCCGGAGCACCTCGACCTTGTCCTTCAGGCCGGACAACTTCAATTCGCCGTGGATCGGAGCGAGCAGCGATTGCGCGCGGGCTTTGATCTGTTCGGGCTTCTCAGGGTTCTTCAGCCAGAACTCCAGGAAGGCCAGCTCGACTTCGAGTGCCTCCGCAGTCGGGACATGTGTGGCGCGGGCCGTCATGGCGACGCGATGCTCGTGGCCGAGCAGTTTGTTCAGCGCCACCAGATGATTCAGCGCCTGCCAGTTGCGAGGCGGATCTTCCGTGCCCCCCGAGACCAGCACCGGACGGGGCGCCATCAGCGCGTGCAGGTCGACCAGATCGTCGCCCGCTTCAACCATTTCCTTGTACAGCCCGGTGCGCGGCCGCTCGCCGTTCGGCACCCCCGGCTTGCGTTGGACCTTGGGATCGAAGCCGAGATACCACGGCTCGTAGTAGTTCACGTTCCCATTCTTTTCGTTGAACACGATGCCGGGGTCGGACCAAACCGCGCAGGCGAACTTCTCGTGCAGGCACGACGCGAACATCGACCACTTGCCGCCGTACGACAAGCCGATCACACCGATCCGATCCGGATCGACGTTCGGCATCTGAGCCAGTGCCGTATGACAGTTCGCCGCCGCATAGGCCAACAACGTGAGCGGCTGGCAGCGCTGTTCGATACCGGCCGCGGTGAGCAACTGCCGTGTGTCAGCCCCGATCTTTTCGACGGAACCCGGCGTCCCGATCGACAACGTGACAAAGCCCCGCTTCACCAGTTGCAGACCGTAGTCGTGAGTCCCCCGTCCCTTCGCTGCCTGACCGATGCTGGTGATCGGTTCGTAGAACGGAACGAACACGGCCGGAAACGGCCCCGTCCCCTTGGGCACCAGCAGATAGCCATCCGCCAGTTGTCCTTCCGGCGAGATCTGCACATGCACGTGCTGCTGCGTGTGATCCTCTTTGTCGACCGTCTCCAACTGTTTGACGGTCGGCCGTTCGACAAGCGCCGGCCAGGCTCCGAGGCGTTGATGCCAGCGTTTCGCAATCTCCTGACGGCGACGAGTCCAATCCGCCACCGATTGCACTCGTGTTCCATCGTCGAATTGCATCGGCGAACGGTACTCGCCGAACTTCCCCGCCCACTCGGCCGGCGGTTGCGAGTGCTTGTCGAGTTGCCGCCAGAG
>JANMLE010001489.1:0-2280 GCA_031372385.1 Planctomycetota bacterium
GGATTTCACAACCAACGCGCGCTTCGCACAGCATGCCTTTTGGGGCTTGGACTCAGCAGTGGAATCAGGCTTCGACTGGCAGCAGGCCGAGAGATTCCTGGTGATCGCCCGACGCGAGCAACAGCAGTTGCCGCAGAGCCACGACGGACACAGCATTGTGACCGCGAGCAGCAAGCCGATCAGTCGGTGGGCGAGTACGCCGGATTGCATGAGGGGTGGCCGGGGAAGGCTTGTGAAACGGGGAACAAATCCAAGGGGGATGATACCAGAACTCTCAATCGTGTGAAGCCTGTTCTTGTCGCGGTGGACTCTTGTCACGCGACTTGACTCCGGCCAGAAACTTCCCGACGGCACCCATCACCAATTTGACGTCCGGCCCGTAGACGTCGTTGTGATCGGTATTGGGGAGCAAGACCAGTTGTTTCTCGACGCCCGCCGATGATTGTTCCGGAGCGGCCTGGAACAGCTTCTCACCGAGCGGCAGGGGAACGATGCCGTCGCGCTCGCCGTGCAGATGCAGGAGCGGACATTGCACGCGGGTGATGTGCCGGTCGGATTCGAAGCGGTCGATCAACAACAGGCCGACCGGCAGGATCGGGAAGTGATACCGACCGGCGGCGACCAGCGAATTGAACGATGATTGCAAGATCAGGCCACCCGGTTCGATCCCCTCCGCGCACAGGTCACCGGCCAGTCGGGTCGCCACGCCGCCACCCAGGGATTCCCCATACAACACGATGCGGCACGGCGAAACACCGAGTTCGTCAGTGGCATACTTCCAGATGGCCCTGGCATCGCGGGCCAGAAGGGCTTCGGTCGGCGTGCCGTCATTGTCGCCGTATCCGCGGTGGTCGAAGATCATCGCGTCGGCGCCGAGTGACCCGAGCGCGTCCAGCAAGTCCTCGCGCATGGCCCGGTGTCCGCCGTTGCCGGGAAACACGATCACCAGCGGACGTGCTTGAGCCAGCAGTGACGCCACGTCGGGGGCGTCGGGCGAACGACGCGCGCCTGCCAGCGCGAGCCATCCGTGCAACACGAGATTGTCGTGCGCAGTCACCCGGACATCCGCGACGGCCTGCGGCAGGACCGATGTTGCGGCCAGCAGTTTGTCGCTCTTCGTCGGATGATAGATCAGCGACCGCTGAAACCAGGCGAGCATGATGAGTAGCACCAAGACGGAGATCAGCACCAAAACCAGAAATCGCCGGGCCTTTTCGACCAACGTTCGCCGCTTCGGTTGGGGGCGCGAGTTCGTGATCACTGTTTCACTGGCCACGTTGGAAACGCCTTCATTTCGCCGGGCAGCCGGTTGAACGTGTGATGCCTGCGGGCCGTGTGTGAGACAGGCGAATCCGTCGGGCGACAAGCCGAACTTCGGCGGGTAGTATCGCCGCGGTTGCCGGGTCGTGTCCACACCTCACGAGACGCGGTCGTGTGTCAGTTTGAGTGGCACGCCCTGAGTCTTCGAAGGGCGTGGATCGAGGCACAGCGTAATTCCCACGCCCTTCGAAGACTCAGGGCGTGCCACACGAATTCCGTTTTCAAACTGACCCACTACCCGAGACGCCGAAGCTCATGCACGTCCTGCCGGTTCTCGATCTGCTCAATGGAATCGTCGTCCGGGGTGTGGCGGGGCGGCGTTCCGATTACCGGCCGCTGCGCACCCTGCTGACAACAAGCGTCCAGCCCCTCGACGTCGCCAATTCCTTGCGGACCGCGTTCGGCTTCAACACGTTCTACGTGGCGGATCTGGATGCCATCCTGCATCACCGGCCCAATGGGGATCTCTACCGGCAACTGGTCGCCGGCGGATTCCGCCTGCTCGTCGATGCGGGGATTCGCACGGTCGAAGAGTCGCTGTCCGTTCGCCACTGCGGCGCGGAACCGATCGTTGGTTTGGAATCGTGTCCCAGCCCACAGATCCTGTCCGGCATTCAGGCCGCGAATCAGGGCGAGATCACGTTCAGTCTCGATCTGCTGAACGGTCGCCCGCTGTTGATGGAGAACTCCAGCGACTGGAGCCCCGATCCGCGCGGGATCGTTCGCCAGTCCGTGGCTGTGGGCGTCACACGGGTCATCGTGTTGGACTTGGCCGATGTCGGTACCTCCAGCGGGGGGCGAACCGAGGAACTGTGCCGATCGCTGCTGGAAGAGTTTCCAACATTGCGTCTGACATGCGGCGGGGGCGTGCGGGGCATCGAAGACTTGCGACGGCACAAGTCGGCGGGTGTCGAGGGCGTGCTGGTCGCCTCGGCTCTACACGACGGCCGGTTGACCGCG
>JANMLE010001551.1:0-1796 GCA_031372385.1 Planctomycetota bacterium
GCGACGTTGCCGATCAGGACGTTGTCCTCGGCGACGAACGTCGATGTCGCCGGGGGATAGACGATGACCCGTCCACCGGACAGGCCCTTGCCGACGTAGTCGTTGGCGTCCCCTTCGACTTCGATCGTCACGCCGTGGGCCAGCCACGCGCCGAGGCTTTGTCCCGCCGAGCCTTTGCAGCGGATGTGAATCGTGTCGTCGGGCAGACCTTTTTCGCCCCACTTCTTCGACACTTCGTGGCTGAGGATCGTCCCGAGTGCCCGGTCGATGTTTTGGACTTCGATGTTCAGACGCACCGGCTTCGCGCTGTCGAGGGCGTCCTTCGCCGAGCGGATCAGTTCGTTGTCGAGCTGGTATTCGATGCCGTGCTGCTGCGGGATCGTGCAATAGGTCTGCACGTCCGCATGCGGCTTGGTCGCCGGCGTGAGGATCTTGGACAGATCCAGGTGCTTCAGCTTCCAGTGGCTGACGCTGGTGTCGTATTCGAGCACGTCACTGCGGCCGACCATTTCGTTGATCGTGCGGAAGCCGAGCGACGCCATGATCTCGCGCGCCTCTTCCGCCACCATGAACAGGTAGTTGATGACATGCTCGGGCTGGCCGTTGAACATCTTCCGCAGTGCGGGGTCTTGCGTGGCGATGCCGACCGGGCAGGTGTTCAGATGGCACTTGCGCATCATGATGCAGCCGAGCACGATCAGCGGCGCGGTCGCGAAGCCGAACTCTTCGGCGCCGAGCAGGCAGGCGATCACCACATCGCGACCGGTCTTGAGCTGGCCGTCTGTTTCCAAGCGGACGCGACTGCGCAGGTCGTTCAGGACGAGCGTCTGGTGCGTTTCGGCGATCCCCAGTTCCCACGGCATCCCGGCATGCTTGATGCTTGTCAGTGGCGAGGCTCCAGTGCCACCGGAATCGCCCGAGATCAGGATCTTGTCGGCATGTCCCTTGGCCACACCGGCGGCGACCGTGCCGACTCCGACCTCGGAGACCAGCTTGACGCTGACGCGCGCGGAGGGGTTCGAGTTCTTCAGGTCGAAGATCAACTGCGCGAGGTCTTCGATGGAATAGATGTCGTGATGCGGCGGCGGGCTGATCAGGCCGACTCCGGGTGTCGAATGCCGGGTCGCGGCGATGATCTTGTCGACTTTGTGACCGGGGAGCTCGCCCCCTTCGCCAGGCTTGGCTCCCTGCGAGATCTTGATCTGCAGTTCATCGGCGTTCGTCAGATACCAGCTTGTCACGCCGAACCGACCGCTCGCGACCTGCTTGATCGCCGAGCGCTTCGAATCGCCATTCGACTCGGGCTTGAACCGCTTGTAGTCTTCGCCCCCTTCGCCGGTGTTGCTCTTGCCGCCGATGCGGTTCATGGCGATGGCGAGCGTTTCGTGGGCTTCGGCCGAGATCGAGCCGTAGCTCATCGCCCCCGTACAGAACCGCTTCAGGATGTCCACGGCGGAATCGACTTCTTCGAGAGGCACGGCATTCAGACCGGCCTTGAACTTGAGCATTCCTCGCAAGTGGCATTCGCGCGTGGTCTGTTCATTGACCATCTTGGAGAATTCGCGGTACGCCTGCTTGTCCCCCTGCCGCGCGGCCTTCTGGATGTTGGCGATGTTGTGCGGATTCCATGCGTGCTTTTCGCCGCTGGACCGCCAGGCAAACAGCCCGAAGTTGGGCAGCACCGGCAGCTTGTTGGAATCCCGCGTGGGGTAACCGAGTTCGTGACGCCGCAGACCCTCTTCACCGAGGATGTCGAAGCCGACGCCGCTGATCCGGCTGGCGGTTCCGCGGAAGCA
>JANMLE010001569.1:0-4357 GCA_031372385.1 Planctomycetota bacterium
GCCGGTTCGAACCGCTGGAGTTGCCGCCAGCCGCCGCGACAGCGCAGTCCATAGGCCGTCTGCACCTGCGGAACCAGCGCGCCCTGTTCCAACTGATAGTCGGGCTTGCCGGTCCCCGACGTCGGCTGCTGGGCGACCGCGCCGGCGACCGCGAGGAATTCACCGAAGCGATTGGCGCTGTCGGCGAAGTCGCGACCGAAGGCACCGAGACCCAAGCCAAGAGTGTCCGCGGGGAACTCCAATGGTCGACACTGTTGTTCGAGGTACGTTTGCTCGGGCAATCGACTCGGGTCGCCGATGACTTCGCAGGTCAGCACGGCACCCGGATCGACGTCGTACAGTTCGAAGGTCATGCCGGCGTCGGCCGCCACGCGAAACGTCGGCTGCATCGTGTTGTGAATGCCGCCGCCGCTCGTCCGGCGGATCTGTTCCATGTCGCACAGCAGCATCTTGGAAAGACCCGTCAGCCGGATCACCTCGGCCACATGCGGCGGAGCGATCCCCACGCCGAAGAAGCCGCGAATCGCCTGGAACTGCTTGTGGGCGCGAACCAGCGCACCGATTCCCGCGGAACTCAGATAGATGACGTCCGTCAAATCGAGCACGATGGAATGCGATCCCTGCCGGACCGCGTCGTCGATGGCGTCCGTCAAATGGCCGGCCCATTCATTGTCGAGCCGGCCGGCGATCCGCATTTCGAGCAAGTCGCCGTGATCTTCCGTGGTGATGTACATGATTGTGTTGTGTGGGAGGAAGACGTTGCAGGGGATTGAGTTCGCCACGTCAAATGGAGGAGGGACACTCATGATGTCCGACAAACCTACTGTAGTCCCGCCGCTCCTCCGACGGGACGTGCGGCAACGATTGTCCCCGCACATTGGTACGTCATTACTGCGACCGTCCCGTCGGCGGAGCGACGGGACTACAGTACTTTCCGGGGTTGGTTGAACTCATTTGTCGATCACGCGATCGGCCGATTTGGTCAGTGACTCTGGCAGCGTCAGACCGCACGCTTTGGCCGTCGCGAGGTTCACGATGAGCTTGCTCTTGGTGGCCTGAAAGAACGGGATCTTCGCCGGGCTTTCGCCGCGCATCACGCGGGCGGCGATCTGGGCGGAATCGACACCCATGTCGTAATAGTCGCGGGTGAGCACCACGACCGCCCCCTGCGAGGCGGTGCTCCCGAGAAACGCGAAGACCGGCAACCGGGCCTTGCGGGCGGTCTGCCCGATCGTCGGAAACGTCGCGCCCGTCAGATTGGAATTGGACAGGCAGATCGCATCGAGATGCTGCGCACACAGCGACTGGGTCGCGTCGAGGACTTCCGTTCCCACGTTGACTCCCATCGACACCAACTCGTAACCCGCCGCGCCCGCCGATTCGACCAGCAGTTCGTAACTGTAGACCGAGTTCACTTCGGTCGGCGCGAACAGCGTTCCCAGCTTCTTCGCGTTGGGCAGCACTTGCCGGATGATGGGCATCATCCGCTTCACATCGTTGGCCCCGTAGGCGCCGGTGACGTTCGGCAGGTGCTCGGACTCGGTCTTGCCCACCCCGGCGGCGAACGGGTTCGCCACCATCGTGAAGACGACCGGCTTTCCCTTGGCACGCTGGACGGAGCTTTGCAGCGCCTGCGTCGAAATCGTCAGCAGCAGGTCCGCGTTGTCAGCGATGGCGGCGTCCACCAGTCCGTTCAACGTCGGCATGTCTCCCTGCGCGTTCGACGACTTGATCGCGTAGTCGCGGCCTTCGACCAATCGGGACTTCTTGAGTCCCTCGCGCAGACCGCGTTCCGCCTCGGCCACGTCCTGCGACGTGACATAGCTCAAGATCCGCAGTTCCCAGAGCTTGCTGAGCGGCTTGGCGTTTGGTGACGACGACGCTCCGACCGCACTGGTGCGGGGCTGCCTGTCATGACGCCCGGTTTCGTCAATCAGCGCATCGGCCCGGCTGACGACATCGGCCGGAAAGGCCCAGTTCGCGCTGAGGTCTTTCAACGCGAGCTTGTTCACGAACAGCTTGGGGGGAATGGCGATTTCCACGGGGATCTTGGCGATGGACTCACCGTTCAAGACACGGGCGGCGACGTGTCCCACAGTGCGGCCGACCTCGTGATAGTTCGCGCCCACATCGAACAGCGCCCCCTTGGCGGCACTCCCCGGCATGCAGGTGAAGGTGGGAATCCGGGCATCGCCGGCGGCCTTCACCACGACGTCGATCGCACCGAGCATCGTGACGTCGCCGCCGATCAGCAGCGCCTCCACATTGCGGGCGATCAGGGAGTTGACCGCCTCTTTCACGGCCGACGTGTTCTCGACGCTCGCTTCCAGCAGTTCGATCTTCAGCCGCGCGCAGACGTCGCGGGCCAGCCGGGTGCAGACTTCCGAATTGACCTCGGCGGGGTTCCACGCCAGTCCAATGCGGGACAACTTCGGGTTTACCACTCGGGCCATTTCCAGCGCCTGGTCAACCGGCGGAAACGTGCCGATGCCGACGAGGTGCGCCGGATGATCCAACGGTTCGGGTCCGATCCCGACTCCCGCTTTGACGGGATCGGAGACCAGCCCAAAGACATGCGGCACCTTCTTGTGCTTGTTCGCATTGCCCACCGTCTGCAGCGCCCCGGTGGTGAGCGTGATGATCAAGTCGTAGTCGCCGCCAACTAACTCCTGGGCGATCGAGTTGGCGGTGCCGATGTCTCCCTCGGCATTGAAGCGGGTCAGCTTCAGCGACTGCCCTTCGACGTAGCCGGCCTCGTTTAGCGTCTCCAGGACACCCGCGGCCCCCTCATCGATGATCGGCTGCGACGCCATTTGAAACATGGCGACCTTCACCGGCGGTCGATTGACGGACGCTGAATCGGTCGATCGGTCCTGCTTGGGACGGGGCGTCTCCGACAGCAGCAGGATCGCGGCAGCCAGCAGGATCAGGAACAGGCCCAGTGACAGGCGCTGCAACGTGTGCCACATGAACTCGAAACTCCCTGTTCCCAACGGGCCAGTCGCATGACGTCAACGAGATCGCCAAAGTTTGTGCCGCAGTCTAACGGCGAAGCAGCGTCCCGGCGAGTACGACGGTTACTGTCGTCCCGTCGCCTACTGTCGTCCCGTCGCTCCGCCGACGGGACCGTTGTGCGAATGGCAAACACATCTGCGGGACGGTCGCCGCAACACGTCCCGTCGGCGGAGCGACGGGACGACAGTAGACTCTCCATCAGCCCTGGCTCCAGACCAAACCGAGTGTCCCCAGCGCGTAGAACGTGTATTCCACGTCGGTCGATTGATCCCAGGCCGCGGCACGGAAGCCACCCTGCGGTTGTTCGAGCGACAGGATGAATTGTTCCAGCCGTGCAGGGGCGATCAGCGTCCGCTCCTCCAGATCAAGACACGTGAGGTAGCCCGTGAACGTCGACAGCGTGTCGGCAAACGGAATCCGCGAGTTGGCTTGAAAGCCTCCCTCGTCGCTTCGCACGTCCTTCAGAAAGGCGCGCACGTCGTCACGCAGATGTTTGCCGATGGTCGAGTGCAACGTCAGCACGGCGACAGCCGCCGCGGTCGGATTCGTGCCGCTCCGTTTCATCGGCGCGATCTCGACAAAGCCGCCATCGTCCCGCTGCCGATCGTGAATGAACTTGACCAGCAGCTCGGGCGACGGAACCGGCTGGCCGATCAGTTCGAAACAGAGCGCGACGAGGAACGAGTGGTACGTGCTGCCGATCGCACCTTCGCGCGTCTTGGCATAGCCGCCGTCCGCCGTGCGAAAGCCTTCCAAGATTTTGGCCAGTTGCTGCGGCCAGTCGGGGTCCGCGTCGGCGAGCACGTCGATGCCCGACGCGGCTTGAACCATCAGTGCGGAATACAGCCAACTGACGACGTCGATGACACTCGCCTGACGCTGCCGCGATTGCAGCAGGTAGTGCGACACACGGCGCGCATCGTCAGCCCCAAACGATTTCAACGCGGCCAGGGCGCGGATGCCGAACGCGGTGTAGTACAGGTCCGATTCGCGTCCCTCGGGAGCGGCGGTGGGATCTTCGGCAGGCAATCCCCGCCCGCCAAAACCACCGTCGGCATTCTGTTGCGACAACAGAAACAGGCGGTGCTTCTCACGCCGCGCGGCGTCCAGCCGGGACAGTCCGCGCGACAGCCGCTCATCCAACCGAAACAGATACGGAGTCGCCATGAAATCCAGTCGCGCGTTGGCAGCGTGTTGAAAAACGTGGAGTAGGCGGCTCGCCTGCTCACAGTTCCCGTTGAAAAACACAGGCGAGCCGCCGGTGCGACGACCTGTTCACAGGCGGTGACACCGACAGCGCTCACCTGACAGTGGTCGTGATGGTTTTAGCCCGGAGGGCGGC
>JANMLE010001570.1:0-1252 GCA_031372385.1 Planctomycetota bacterium
CCCGGTTCGAAATGTACGAGAAGCCCGATTGGGCCAAGGGCTACGATGTCGTCATCCATGACGAATGCACGTCGGACGTGAAGGAACTGCCGTACGTCGAGAACATCCTGAACGCCCACAAGAACGGCGTGGCGGCGGTCAACCTGCACTGTGCGATGCACTGCTACCGCACCGGCAAGGATGACTGGTTCCAGTTCGTCGGCATCCAGTCATCGGGACACGGTCCGCAGAAGCCGATCGACGTCACGTTCCTAGACCGCAACCATCCCGTGACCAAGGGGCTCGAAAACTGGACCACGGTCAACGAAGAGCTGTACAACAACATCAAGCCGATTGAGTCCGCCAAGCCGCTGGCCCGCGGTCGCCAGGACACCGGCAAGAACGTGGATGACTTCGTCGTGGCCTGGGCCAACGAATACGGCAAGGCCCGCGTCTTCAGCACGACGCTCGGTCACAACAACGCCACCGTCGCCGACCCGCGCTACCTGGACCTGGTCACCCACGGGTTGCTGTGGTCCGTCGGCAAGCTGACCGACGACGGCAAGCCGATGCCCGGCTACGAGGGGACCGGCGTCCAGCCAATCGATGTCAACACCCTCAAGCCGGAACCGGACCACAAGGCGTCGGCGAAGTAGTGGTGAGTGGTGAGTGGCGCTCGATCACTTGCACTCGATCACCGTCAAGCCGGCACCTCTGGACAACTACCGTTTTGATTTTTGCGAGGCACGCGAAGAATTCCCGGATGTCGAAACCGAATCTAACCTCGCTCAAGACGATCTCGCTCAAGACGATGAGGATGACAGACAGATTAAGGGCAGAAACATGACTGCCGACGACGACCAGGATGGGGTGTCTCATTTTTCTGTCCGCAATTTTTCTGTCTGAATCCTTTGGTTCCGGCCGTAGGCCGCGCTGGGCCTTTCGGGGACTCTGCCGCCTTGGCAAACCTGCATGGATTTCGCGAACTCAGCGCGGGGCGGTCGTTGAACTTTCGGAAATTCGCGTTGTCGACAAGTCTCAAGCAGCAACGCGCCGGACGGGGCGCACAATGTCTGTGTGAGTCAATGCTTCGCAGCCTCTCCTCTGGAAAACGACGCTTATGGCGTTCAGGGAGGTTCCCTCGCGTGGTGGGGTGGTTGCCCCAAGCAGGCCGCACCGGGCGGCTGACGCGGGATTGAGTGCAGGGTAATGCCGGAGACGTCATTGTCGGCGACCAATGATTGATGTCGACCGACGGTGAGCTCTCGGAAGC
>JANMLE010001572.1:0-1630 GCA_031372385.1 Planctomycetota bacterium
CGGTGAAGGCTACTTGGAAGCATCCGAATTTACGCAGGCCAACAGGAACGTCACGTCAGGCTTTGGGGGCTGTGCATTTTCTACTTCCGAGAGTTACTCGGTGTGTCGCCACGCGAGCGGTGTCTCCCTGCCACGGCCCGGTATCACCGCTTCGCCTTCTCATTCGCGCTCCTTTTGATTCGCGCGGACCAAAACGATTGCCGCGCGAATCAAACGGAGCGCGAATGAGGAGTGCTGTCGAACTGGAGCCAACAGACAACTGCCACTTCGCGGCGGGCAGTTCTCGGACGTTGTTGCCGCACAGCCCCTTACAGGCAGGGCTTCTGAGGTGTGAAATGCCGAGAATCCAAGCCTGTAGCCGAATTCGCAAGAATTCGGACGATCAGTCAGACGATCCGAATTCTTGCGAATTCGGCTACAAACGTGGAAGAACACCACCTCGGAAGCCCTGCCCCTTACAGGCTGATGCGAGTCACCGTCGACGCCACAGACCCCGGTGGATGCGGCAACCCGCTTTCTTGCGGGTGCGGTGGAAGCCGGTGAGGTAGTCGAGATCGTCCTTCCCCTCGGGTTCCGGCGCGGGAGGCAGCGACTCGAACTCGGCATGATGGTTCATCAGCGCCGAGATGACTTCGAAGTAGTCCGCGACATCGGTCCACGAATGGACATGGCCGCCGTGCATCACGACCCGGGCCAACAGGTCGGCGAATTCATCGGTAAACAGTCGCCGCTTCTTGTGCCGCGACTTCCACCACGGATCGGGGAAGTAGACGCGCGCCGCAGTCACCGAGTGCGGCACGATTTTCTTCGCCAGCAGTTCCTTGGCGTCGCCACCCAGCACCCGGCCGTTGGGGAGCGAGCGCTTGGCGATCCGCGTGGCGCCGCGCCGGCCTTCGGTGTAATCGAGTTCCACGCCGACCCAGTTGGTTTCCGGGTGGGCCATGGTGGACTCGAACAGGAACTTGCCGCGTCCGCAGCCGATGTCCAGTTCCACCGGATGATCGTTGCCAAAGAACGACGTCCAGTCGATGACCCCCTCGATCTCGCTGAGGGGGATGAAGTACGGATGCAAGTCGACGGTTGGTGCGGGCATGGACTCGATGGTATTGGATTGGAGACGGGGTGGCGATGGGGGACAGGTTTTTTACCTGTCCGTGACGAACCACCGCCTCAATGGTTTCGTCCCGGCCAGAAGGGCTGCAGGAGCAGCCCGAGATAGGACCGGGGCCCAGCCTCGCGAATGCCGAATTCGGCGGGCTCGTGATCGGGACAGACGTACGTTCCAAACACGATGTCCATCAGCGGCGAGATGTTCGCGTAGTTGCCAGCGTCGCGAGCGCCGATCAGATGCACGATTCCTTGACACGACGGATGCCACGGTCGACCGGCTTCGCTTGCCTGTGAACTCAAGCCACCGGCGGATCGAAGCTGCCGTCGGTGTCCCTCGTACCCGACTTCTGCCCGAGACGATCGACGGGCAAGAGTGCCAATCCTCCGTTTTTCATCACGCTGCCGCGCTTACGCGCTGGCACGCAATTCATTGGGCTGCGAAACATCGGCGATCTGGTCGAGCAGTTCCTCGATCTGTCGCGACACCCGGTCCTGCGTCTCCTGTAACAGGGACGTCGCC
>JANMLE010001580.1:0-1199 GCA_031372385.1 Planctomycetota bacterium
AAGGGAATCTCGGCGCTGGTCAACGATATCTATGACCGCGGGCTCGATCAGGACGTGACGGTCTGCGTCTGGGGCGAGTTCGGCCGCACTCCCAAGATCAACAAGGATTCCGGCCGCGATCACTGGCCGCGCGTGGGACACGCGCTGTTGTGCGGCGGCGGACTGAAGGTCGGGCAGGTACTCGGGTCGACCGACAAGTTGGGCGGCGATGTGCTCGACCGTCCGCTGCATTACCAGCAAGTCTTGGCGACGCTCTATCACACGGTGGGACTGACCGACGATCCTTCAATCAACGACATCTCGGGCCGTCGCCTGCCGCTGCTCGATCCGGGGATGCGGCCGATCGGCGAGTTGATCTGACCCGGGTGCAGTCGCCAATTGGTGGTCAGCCTCCGGTCCCCTCTCCCCCGTCTTCGGGGGAGAGGGCTAGGGTGAGGGGGCCGAGCGATCGAGAAACAATCAGTCTGGGGAACGAAATAGAACGGCATCGTTTCCTGTGATTCCAGCCGCGAGCAGAAGCCCCCCTCACCCTAGCCCTCTCCCCCCCAAAGTCGGGCGGGAGAGGGGACCAGAAAAATGCCCACCAACTGGCGACCGCACCAGTGAACGCGCGGCGTGACGGTTGGTGTTGCTCGCCCGTCGCCACACGGTCATCATACGGGCGGCCCGTTTGTCTGTTCCCGCCTGCTTCTCCGCCTGCATTGTCCCGCCTGAACTTTCCCCGGAGCGATTCATGTCCCGTGTGACCCGCGGCCTCTGTCTGGCTTGGATGCTTGCAACGCTGATGGAACCGCTGGCAACTCATGGAGGCGACTGGCCGCAGTGGCGTTACGACGCCCAGCGCAGTGCCGCGTCGCCGGATCGCCTGCCGGCCGGATTGCGATTGTCGTGGACGCGCTCGTTGCCGCGGCTCAATCCGGCCTGGCCTGATCAGCCGAAGATGCAGCTTGATGTGGTCTACGAGCCGATTGTTGTCGGGCAGCGCTTGTTCATCGGTTCGTCCTTCGACGACAGCGTGACTGCTTACGACACGCGCACTGGCGAAGAAGTCTGGCGTTACTTCGCCGACGGACCGGTGCGGTTCGCCCCGGTCGCTTGGAGGGACAAGCTCTACTTTGCGTCGGACGACGGTCATGTCTACTGCCTGAAGTCGGCCAGCGGTGAACTCGTCTGGCGGTTTCGCGGCGGCCCGTCGAACC
>JANMLE010001581.1:0-1212 GCA_031372385.1 Planctomycetota bacterium
CGCCGTAGCTCCCCTTCGCTTCCTTGAACAAACGCTTGTGAGCCCGGTGCCGCGCGACGCTGTAACTGATTCTCATGGTTCTTCACGCTCAACTTATGCTGCAATGGATTCGATGCTGACGGAACGGACCCGGGTTCCTCGAGATTGGCGGAAACGTCGACGAGTCCTTCGTCAATTTCGCGGGATCGAGATTCTCGCGACGGATCACTTCGCGGGTCGCAGGGCTTCGCGGATCATCAGGGCATCCGCACCGACCAGGATGGTGTCGTTGCGATTGTGGCGTTTGCGATTGCCCGACTTGTGGCTGAGCAAGTGGCCACGAAACGCGCTGCGGCACTTGGCTTTGCCACTGGGCGTGACCTTGAACCGCTTCTGAATTCCCTTGTGCGTCTTCTGCTTCGGCATGGCTCAAGTCCTGACAAAAACAAATCCCACGCGGGGGAAATCATCACATTGGCAGCGGCAACAGACCGCTGATCGTCTTCTGAGAACGGGGGGCGGAGTATAAGCAACGAGTCACGGCGCTGCCAGTCACCAAACCTCGAAAACTGCGTTGCCCGGTTTCGACCCGAACAATCACGATTTCGGAGCCAAAACGGCCGTCATGTTGCGCCCGCCTTCCATCGATGGGGTCTTTTCGACCTTGGCAACATCTTGCAGGGTCTCAATGATCCCCGCTAGGATCTCGCGGCCACGCTCGTGGTGCGCGTTTTCACGTCCCTTGAACTGGACGTTGAATTTGACCTTGTCCTTGTGGGTCAGGAATTCCCGGGCCTGCTTGACCTTGAATTCGATGTCGTGGTCACCAGTCTTCGGACGCAGGCGAATCTCTTTCAGTTGCACCTGATGCTGCTTGGCGGATTGTGCCGCCTTGCGCTTCTGTTCGTACTTGAACTTCCCGTAGTCCATGATGCGACAGACGGGCGGGCGCTCGTTTGGAGCGACTTCCACCAGATCCAATCCGGCGTCAGCGGCAAGCCGCTGTGCATCGGACGTCGGAATCACTCCCAGCATCTTTCCTTCATGGTCGACAACTCGGATGGGCGAGAGTCGGATCTGTTCATTGATTCGATGCGTTGTTTCGATTGCTGGCAACTCCCGGAAACTCAGGTAGAAAGCGGCCCCACTTCCCAGATGCGGTGCTCATACCGTTCAGGAATGTTGTCGGCCAAGACACTGGACACGGGCGAATAGTATTAGCCCGGAACCGGC
>JANMLE010001602.1:0-1895 GCA_031372385.1 Planctomycetota bacterium
CCAGTTCCAAGTCATTCACCACCAGTTGCCGGGGCGAGTCGCACGGGATCTCCAGCGGGATGATCGCACCGGGAGTGAGCCGGCAAAGTGCGTTCAGCGTCATCCGCTGACGACCCAGGCAGACCGCTGTCTGGACCGAGAATTTCGCGATGCGCGGCAGGTCTCGTTCGAGCGCTGCGCCAGTCGGCCGAGGTTCCAATTCCGGGGCTGCGGCTTCCATGATCGTGCTCCCGTGGCGACTTCGGCGGCGACGAGCCGGTTGAGTACCCGTGGATTCCATCGGCGCGCGGCAGGCCGAAACTTGTAGGAACTTGGCTTTCCCCGCGGCGGAAGCAGCCGTTGGTGGCCAGCACCGAACGAATCAGTTCTGCCGCCGGCGCAGCCAGTCCTCTACAGCACCCTGTTAGTGCCAGGTGCTCAGGCGCAGATATCGTTGTCTTCGCTCTCCTCGGGCAGTTCGAGACCGATAGCTTGAACGAAAGTGGCGAAGTCTGGCGCGATGGTGTAGGTACTATTGAGCCCAGCGATCGGGTCGATCATTACGATGGGCCAAGGAGGGCTGCCATGGCGAGTATCGAACGCGATGCGTTCGAGACCACCGTTGCCACCAATGAACAGGAAGCCGGGAAACTCCTTGAGTAGGAAGGAATCACTGATGCCTTCGATGATCGCTTCGACAGGGTCGAGCATGAAGAGCAGGGGTGGGAGGGCGAGGTCGCCTTCGCCGCCGTTCGAAAAGTGAAGCAGATCTAGCAATTCGTCGGGCAGTCGAATTGGGGAAACAGACTGTAGGCGGCGTAGGTCCGATTCGCTGGCACCTGGCTCGGCATTCCATCGACGCGCCGGGTCTGTGAGGAGTGCATTGACGTTCATGATAGGAGGATAGCTTTCAGTCGAAGATGCCGAACCTGACGACGCCTAACAGAGGGATATCAGTCGTTCGCGTCGGAGGAGTGAACCTCCGTTGTGTCAGTCTGCGGCTTCGCGCGCAGGGTTTCGCGACGATCGGCGGTCATGGCTGCCAGTCCCAACAGGACCACGGTGGCGACCTCGGTCATCAGCACGGTTGTGCCATGCTGGTTGAACCAGACGTTGGCCGGGGCGGCGGGGTCGCCCAGCAGCATGGCGACCGTCGACAGGATCGTGATGACGAACACCGTCGCGGCGAGTGCGGTCAGTTGAAACAGGATGCGGGACATTCGGTGACTCTGCCTCAGGACGATTGCTCCATCTCCAGCAGGCGTTGCTTGAGATCGGGACCGGCGGGAGCAGTGTATCCGCCGAGCCTGCCTCCCGCCGCCAAGACTCGATGGCACGGGATCAGAATCGGGAAGCGGTTGGTCGACATGACGGTGCCGACGGCGCGCGCGGCACCGGGGTGTCCGACGCGCCGGGCCAATTCGCCGTACGTTGTCGTCGCCCCGTATTCCAACTGTCGAGTGGCGGCGAGCACTTTGTCTCGAAACGGGGTTTGCGCTGGTAGCAACAGGTCGAATTCGGCGAAACTCACGCGCTGTCCCCTGGCGTAGTCTTGCAGCGCTTCGCGGAGCTTTGGAAACCAGTCGGCTTCCGTGGATGCCGTCTGATGCTCTCCGTTCGCCCCAGTGGAATTCCGCACGGCTTTCCTGACAGACGCCGCCGTGGGGTGGCCGACGAGCACCGATTGGACACGGTTGTCGCGACCGGCGATCCCCATCCAACCGATCTCGGTGGGGAAAACGGACAGACTCACGCCGGAATCACTGGCAGAACCGGCACGATCGCTCGACGCGCTGCGGGACATCACTGGACCTCGTCTTTGACCCACGCCGGGCAGGCTTATACAATCCCCGCGTAGTTTGCTGAGTCCGCGAGATGGCCGCAATCGACGGAGAATTCCAGCGGGGGAACTGACG
>JANMLE010001612.1:0-1959 GCA_031372385.1 Planctomycetota bacterium
ACCGGTTCCCAGCACGGTGAATGCCCTTTCGGTGGAGTCGGTGATGGTTGCGGCAGAGATCACGGTTGGCATCCTCAAACACGGCTCCAATTCTCGTCCCCGCGCCACGTTTTGCGCGGGCGGAGGGACAGCGACGGGTTCCTCGTAAGCCCCGTCATGTCCGTGAAGCAACGCGCCGTTGAACAATACCGACCGGTCCTTTCCAAGTGATCTCCGCAGTGAGACGATTCTTGGCGGGATCAGCCGGAACGCGCTAGCGTCCGGTTCTGGCTCGGGTCGCACTTCCGAACCGGGGCTGGCGCCGTGCGGCTAATTGAATTGCCAGAACGATTTACCACACCCGGCCCGTGGGGTGTGCATCACAATTCTGGGTGAAATCGAATGAACGGGTTGTTGTCGACTCTGAAGAAGTCAGGCGAGCGGTAGATGAACGTTTGTCCGCAATACAAGCACGACGCGCAAGCGAGTGAGTGTGTGTGTGTGTGCCTGAAAACTCACTCGCTTGCGCAGCGTGCTTGTATCTTGCGCATCGTGCTTGTCTGCCGATTCCTGCCGCTCGCCCAAGAGCCGCCGCGACTTCGACAGACGTGGATGAACCGCCTTTCGGATTCCACCCAGATTCGTGACGTACAACCCGGCCCGCGTGGCGGCAGATGCCATGCTGGAATTGTGCGCGAGGTTGGGGTTACAACGGTTTGTGATCCCACTGTTCTCGACTGCACACAGGAGCGACTCCATGCTTCCCGAACTCTTCGATGCCGATTTCTCGCGCCGTGATTTTCTCAAGCAGACGGTGCTCACCACCGCCGCCGGATGGAGCCTGCTGGTGCCGCGGGCCGTGCAGGCGGCCGAGTCGGCGGGTGGGTTGCACATCGCCCCGTTCAAGTTTGACGTCACGCCGCCAATCGGGCATTCGTGCTGCGGCGGATGGATCAAGCCGATTGAAGTTGTCGACGATGCGTTGGAAGCGGTTGGCGTGGTGTTGCTCGGCGCGGGGAAGCCGATCGTGCTGTGCGCGGTCGACTGGACCGGGCTGCTGAACGAGGCGCATGTCCAGTGGCGGACCGCGCTGGCTCAGGGAGCCGGGACGACGCCGGATCGTGTGGCCGTGCATTGCGTGCATCAACACAACGCGCCGATGGCGTGCCTGGAAGCCGAGCGGATCGTGGCGGCCGAAGGGGATCTGCCGCACATCCTGATGGTCGACTTCTTCAACCGGTGCCTCGATACCGGCCGCGCTGCCGTCGAGAAGGCGATCAAGCAGGCCCGCCCCGTGACGCACGTCGGTTCGGGTCAGGGGAAGGTTGTTGGGGTCGCGTCCAACCGGCGCGTCAAACGCGACCACGACGGCAAGGTGCTCGCCATGCGCGGCAGCGCCTGCAAGGACGAGGCATTGATCTCGCTGGATGAGGGACTGATCGACCCGTTCTGCAAGACGGTGGCGTTCTTCGATGGAGAGAAGAAGCTGGCGTCGCTGCACTACTACGCGACGCATCCGATGAGCTACTACGCCGACGGCCGTTGCAGCAGCGACTTCGCCGGCCTGGCCCGCAAACAGCGGCAACTCGATGAACCCGATTGCCTGCACGTCTACTTCACCGGTTGCTCGGGAAACGTCGCGGCGGGCAAGTACAACGACGGTTCGAAGGAAGCCCGGATCACGCTGACGAAGCGTCTATACGACGGCATCGTGGCCTCGGAAGCCAAGTTCGAACGGGCCGAGTTGAAGTCAGAACAACTCGCCTGGAAAACGGCCGAGGTTCTGCCGCCGCCGCGTGCCTCGCTGCATGCCGAAATGATTGCCGAGCAGATCGCGAACAAGACCAACACGGTCGTGAACCGCAACCGCCCTTCGTACATGCTGTCGTGGCTGCGCCGCGTCGAGAAGCGGATTCCGATCGTCCTCAGTTCGCTGCATCTGGGAGGCGAGAAGCTGCTGCACCTGCCGGCCGAGATGTT
>JANMLE010001615.1:0-2844 GCA_031372385.1 Planctomycetota bacterium
GCTGGGTATGGCAAACTTTCCCCGCGCGCCCCTGGGGCGGAGCGACGGTAATAGGTTCGCCCGGTCGAACCGCCGACGGGACGCGCGGGCCAATGCCTGCTACCCGAAAACGGCTCGATTTGAACCGGGCCGAATTGTCAACCTGAAAACTGCTGCCGGGATTTTTCAGGAAATGTTGTACGGAGTCCAACACGAACGGCCACTAATCGAGTGGGAAGAACAAGAATTCCGTGTCAGGCGGGTCTCCGGGCCTGTCGGTCAACCCGCTGATTTCCAGTGGAACCGACGAGCGTTGATGTCCGCCCATTCTTGAAGATTTGGCGTCTGAGCCATTCGTGTTCAGAACAGAAGATGAGACCTTCGGTCAGCCGTTTCGGCGGGGTCGGGAGACCCGCGCCGAACAGACCGTCAACTAATTTGGCAGAGAGCCAAGTTTCGGAGACTCACGATGCGACTCACCCTGCGAACGCTGTTGGCCTATTTGGATGACGTGTTGGAACCGACGGAGACGAAGCAGATCGGCCAGAAGATTCAGGAAAGCGCCGTCGCCGGGAAACTGGTCAGCCTGATCCGGCTGGTTGTCCGACAGCGCCGACTGAAGGCCCCCAGTGTCAGCGGGCCGCACATCGGGATCGACCCCAATGTCGTCGCCCAGTACCTCGACAACACCCTCGCTCCCGAGCAAGTGGTGGAGGTCGAAAAGGTCTTACTGACGTCGGATGAACTCCTGGCCGAAGTTGCCTCGTGCCACCAAGTCATGGCCCTGGCGAGCGGGAAACCGTCCGAGGTTTCTGTGGCCAGCCGCGAGCGTTTGTACGCGCTGGGACCGGTCGCGCAGGCGGACCAGTTGCAAGTGGAAGAACCGGCGGCGGCGAAAGTCAACGGTGCTGTCGAGGCCGCTGCCGCGCGCGAGTCCGAGCGAATTGTGGCCGCCACGTCCCCGAAGCCCGCATCTCACGAGATCCCCGATTACCTGCTTCACAGCTCGTGGTCGCAACGCGTCTTTCCCGCGGCGATCGTCGCGCTGCTGGTCATCGTCTGCGTCGGATTGCTTGTTTCCGACCCCGGTTTTCTGACCGGGATTCGCGAGGCAAAACGGGAGCTGAACAACTCCGATCGCGACGCCAACAAGCCGGCTGCCGCGATCGCGACCAAGCCGGACGACATCACAGTCGCGGGAAAGAATCCGGTTGTGGCCGCGAACTCCACGGTCGCGACCGTGACGCCCCGGAACACGAATTCCATTCCGCCATCCCCCGCGTTGCCACCGGGACTCGATCCGATTCCGCGGCCGGATGAACCGGAACCGGCGACGGGAAAGAAGCCCGTCCCTCCGGCGGACGCTCCCGCCGATGCGACGGTCGCAATCAATCGCACGCCTCTACCGACCACGGTCACCGCACCGGCCAACACCGCTCCGGCCAACATCATCCCCGGTGGGAATGAGCCCGCTCCGATTCTCACTCCCGCACGGGTCCAGTACACCTCAAATGAAGGGATGGTCCTGCGGTTGGATGAAAGGCAGAATCATTGGTTCCTGCTGTCCCGCAAATATGTCCTCCCACCCGGAGAACTGTTGGCGGTGCTGGAGCCATTCGAAGCCGTTCTGGACATCGATCGTGGTGTGACGATTGCCACCGTGATGGGCGACTCGGTCTTGCGTTTGTTGCCTCCGGACCGGGCGACCTCGTGGGGACTCGATGTTCGCCGGGGCCGGGTCATGCTGCGTTCCAGCCGCAGGGAGGGGACGCCCAGTTCCGTCGCGGCGATCATGGTTGGCGGCGATCTTTGGAAACTGGAGTTCCTGTCCGCCGACACGGTCTGCACCATCGAAGTCATCCCGCGCGAGCCGGTCCAGTTCGAAAAGACACTCGGACAGAACTGGTTTGTGGGGGTGCTGCGAGTCCTCTCGGGCAGCGTGAAGTGGACGTCGGCCGATGGGGGATCTCAAAAGGTCGGTAGCGAGATGGCCTTGGACATCGCGCCCCATCAACCCGGCCATGAGGTTTTGCAAACACCCGTTTCATCATCCCTGGTCCCCGAATGGACCGACGCACAAAAGCGGAAACAGGCTCCGCTGCGCCGGCATGCCGTCCAATTCGAGAAGGAGTTTGAACTCGATCAGCCCGTGGAAATGAGTCTGCTGTCGTTGATCAAGCACCCCAACGCGAAGATCGTCGAACTGGCGGTCCACGGTCTGGCGATGACGGAATCACACGCCGGGATGGTTCAGGCTCTGGCCGAATGCGGCTTTGAAGAGGGGCGCTTTGCGGCGCGCGACGGCATCCGCGCGTGGCTTGCGCGGACGGCGGATCGCGGGCCTGCGCTCAAGGGAATCCTCGAACAGCGATACCCCGTCGCCGATGCCGCGGCACTCTACATCCTGCTCTGGGGGTTCCGACCGGAAGATGCCACCAACCGGGCCACGTCCCTGGAGATCGTCAACTGGCTGAGAAACCCGCAGCACGTCGAGATCCGCGAACTGGCCTACTTCTGGGTCGTGAATCTCACCGGACGCAAATGGGAATTCCGGGCGACCGATGTTCCGCTGCGGCGCGAAAGCGCAGTCAAGAAAATCGAAGCCCACGTCCAGTCGGTCGGAGCACTCGTCAAAGACACGGTTCCCAAGAAGACCGAGTAACCACTCGCCCCGGCATGGCGGTTTCCACCCCCATTGGATTGCACGTGCCGCTGTTTTTGCCCCGAAGGGGCAGGGCTTCCGAGGTGGTGTTTTTCCACGTTTGTAGCCGAATTCGCAAGAATTCGGATCGTCTGACTGATCGTCCAAATTCTTGCGAATTCGGCTACAGGCTTGGATTCTCGGCATTTCACACCTCGGAAGCC
>JANMLE010001616.1:0-1460 GCA_031372385.1 Planctomycetota bacterium
GCCTGACCCGCGCGAAATGAGGACGATTCGTCGACCAGCGTACCAAGGGTTTCGTCAGCCAATCGGCGGCGGCGTGTCGTACGACGGCAGTTGATCGAATCTTGCTGTGACGCGCCGCCGCGCACGCCGATGGCGAAACGGACGAACGTGTTCTCTCACCACAGGCCGTGCATTCTCCCATCCTTGGCCGTGCGAGGTCTGGATGGTTCCGGCTCGATCCCGGCCACCCTGGATCATGTCAGGGTGATAGTGCGAGCGGGGCTATCACTGCGGCGATTCCTTTGACGCAACGCAGAAGAGATGTTGTTCGCCGCGGATGAGGATGCGGTTGGAGGCCGGAACGGGTGATCCGATGACAGACTCGGCCATGTTGTTCTCGGACAACAATTCGAACTTGTCGTTGGCGATGCTCGCGACGAACACGGTTCCGTCCTCGCGCGGCGCGAAGAGCTTGTCTCCGGCGATCAGCGGCGAGGCGTAGTAGTTCGACCGATGCCTGGGAAACGCGCCGTCCCAAACCGTCTTGCCGGTGGCGGGGTCGATGCTCGCGACTTCACCGCGGTCCCGGACGAGAATCACGCGCCCCTTGTAAACGACCGGAGTGGGGACGAACGTCCCGACATCGTCCCGCATCCACACATGGTTGGTCTGGGTGACGTCACCGCTTCCCGTCAGTCGAATCCCGTGCAACCGCGGAGTTCCCCGATCGTTGCGGCCGTACGCGATCACCACCATGTCTCCGACGATTACCGGTGTCGCGATCGCCGGCCACAACTTGTTGGCGCCTGGATTGAAGTTGCCGCAGGACCACGTCACCTGCCCGTCGGTCGCGTTGTGAATCGTGAGATGCTCCGCCCCCCAAACCAGGATCGACTCCTTCCCCTGGTGCTGAATGACCAGCGGCGTGGTGTAGCCGTGATCGCATTCGGTGGGCGTCGAGTAATTGCGGGCGACCTTCCAGGCCATTTCGCCAGTCACTTTGTCAAATGCGGCCAACCACGACTCGCCCTGATGCATGCGGGCCATGATGACGTGCTTGTCGGTCAACACGGGCGAGGTGCCATGATCCCAAAACAACGTGTCTTTTCCGAAACGCTCGACGAGGTCTGTCTTCCAACGGACCTTCCCGTCGAGTTCCACCGCCGCGAACGTGCCGCTCTTGAAGAAGACGAAGACAGCCGTTCCATCCGTGACCGGGGACGCATTGCTTCCCGACCCGTTGCGATGCTTGCCGGCGTTCTCCTTGCCGAAGACGGCCCGCCATTTCTCGACACCGCGGAAGTCGTAGCAGAGCAGTGCGTCATTCCCATCGGCTGGCGACGTCAGGTAGATCATCCCACTCTGCACGATGGGCGTTGAACAGCCCTTGCCCGGCAATGGGGTGCGCCAGAGATATTCGTCCGCGCCGAACTTCACGGGATAATTCCCCTGTTCGACGCTGCCATTCCCCAGCGGCCCGC
>JANMLE010001772.1:0-5527 GCA_031372385.1 Planctomycetota bacterium
GTTTTTGTTCTATTAATACTAATTTTTTATGACTATTGCTTTAAAATCCCCAATTCTTATTTCTTGCTATTACAGCGACACGACAACGCCAGCGCTACTTCAAACATCGTCCTCTCAGTCAGATTTCTTGGACGACGAGCCGGACGACTTGGACGACGAGTCTGAAGACTTGGCGCTGCCGCCCGAGTCCCCACCGGACCCGGACCCGGAATCTGATTTCTTGGCCGCATCACCACCGCCGGACTGTGCCTGCTTGTCCGCTTCAGCGGACTTCTTGTACGCGTCGCTGCGATAGTCGGTGAGGTAAAATCCCGACCCGCGGAAGATCAATCCGGCCCCGGCCCCAATCAACCGCCGGGCCTTCTTCTTGCCGCAACCGGGACACTTCTTGGTCGGTTCAGCCTTGATGGACTTAAACTCTTCCCACGTGTGCTCGCAGGCATCGCATTTGTAATCGTAGGTCGGCATGGGGAGGCGTCCGGAAGTGGAGAGTGGGTCGACGAGAGCAGAAACGGAGTCAGAATGAGAGGCAGTCTACTCCGCCTTCGAGACGATCACCTTGCTGGGGCGAACGATCCGGTCGTGCAGCATGTAGCCCCGTTCGACGTCGTGCAAGACCGTCATCGGCGGATGTTCGGCCGACGCGATCTGGGAAATGGCTTCGTGCAGGTTGGGGTCGAACGGTTGGCCGAGCGCCGCGATGGTCTTGGCTCCGAAACCGTTCAAGGCGGTTTCCAACTGCTTGATCGTCAATTGGACGCCGACGATCAGTTCTTCGGCGTTCTTCGACTGTGACGCCGCCAAGATCGTGCGGTCCAGGCCGTCGAACGCGGGCAGCAGCGACTTCAACAGCGGCAGGGCCGCGTACTTGCGATCCTCTTCCATCTCGCGTTGGACGCGACGCCGATAGTTGTCGAGATCGGCCATAGCGCGAGTCCACTTTTCCTTGAACTGATCACGCTCCGCCAACGCCGCCTGAAGCTGCTCTGGCAACGTCGGTGCCGCGCCGGCCTGATCGGCCGTGCCTGCTGATTTCGCGCTCTCGTCGGATACCACGGTGTCTTTGCTCATTGTTCAGCCTCATCAAATTCCATCTTGGCCCATCAGCCGGACCGCGCTAGCGACCGGTTCCGTCCAAACTCTCGAAAACCGGCCGCTAGCGCGGTCCGGCTGATGCGTCAAATCACCTCAAAGCCAGACCCTTTGGGCTCGAACTGAATTTACTTCGTAGCCACGCTCGCCAGAGCGTGGGAACAGCGAAATGGCCACCAAAATCCCACAGTCTGGCGACCGTGGCTACAACTCAATGTCAGAGCCATTGGGCTGATGCCGTCCGGCTCACTTCGACGCTCGACTCTTCGAATCCTGCGACGACACAATTCTTTCGTTCTGTTCCGGTCACTCGCCCTGTTCCGACGTTCCAAAAAACTCTTTCACGGATTCGAAGAACGACTTCCGATGGGCGCTGACCTGCTTGTCATCCAGTTCCGCCAGTTGCCGCAGCAGCTCCTCCTGTTTCTTGGACAGTTTCTTGGGGACTTCCACTTGGAACTGCACGTGCAGATCGCCGCACGGGCCACCTTGCGGGTCGGGCATTCCCTGCCCCCGCAGCCGCAGGACGTCGCCCGGTTGGGTTCCCGCCACGACTGCGACCTGATGCTTGCCGGTCAGGATTGGAATATCGAGTTCCGTCCCCAGTGCCGCCTGGGCGAATGTGATCGGAACCCGGCAGGTCAGATGTCGGCCGTCGCGCTCGAACAGCGTATGCGGCTTGACGTGCATCTCCACATACAGATCGCCGGCGGGACCGCCGCTTTCACCCGCTTCCCCTTCGCCGCGCAAACACAATTGCATCCCGTTGTCGACACCCGCCGGCACCTTGACGGTGATCTTCGACGATCGGACGACGAACCGCGAACCCCCGGCAGTCCGCACACTTGTCGCGCACGACCTGACCCGTCCCGCGACAGGCCGGACAAGTTGTCTGAACCCGGAAGAACCCCTGCGACTGCACGACCTGGCCGCGTCCGCCGCAATAGTCGCACGACACCGGCTTGGTCCCCGGCTTGGCCCCCGTGCCGCCGCAGGTCACACATGAGACATGCCGGTCGATTTCCAGTTCGCGAGAACAGCCAACCGCGGCATCGAGCAGCTCAATCGTCAGCGACGTCTGCAAACTGTTCCCGCGCTTGGCGCGCGAGCCACCGCCGCGTCGACCGCCACCACCACCGAACAGGTCGCCGAACATCTCACTGAAGGCGTCCATGATGTCACCGACATCACCCATCCCGCCGTCGGCACCCCGCCCCATCCCTTCGACACCCGCGTGTCCGAAGCGATCGTAACGGGCGCGTTTTTCGGCAGTGCTGAGCACATCAAACGCTTCCGCCGCCTCCTTGAAAGCGGTGATGGCGGCCTCATCCCCCGGATTGCGATCCGGATGATGCTTGCCCGCCAGCTTTCGATACGCCCGCTTGATGTCGTCATCGGACGCGGTCTTCTCGACACCCAGCACTTCGTAATAATCCCGCTTCGTCGCCATCACGGTCTCAATCCAGTTTCTTCGAGTAACCTATCGTCGCAGGGGGAAAATCCGTTTGGTCATTGTGCCAGAATTGCGTTGTTCTCAGCCCCGAAGGGACTTCAACACTTTGTCGTACTCGGCATGCGAACCAACCCAGAACCAGATGATCTCGTCTCCAGACATTGTTCCCACCGCGCGATAGTCGAGGCTGATTCGCGCCGAATAAACCGGCCGTTTGTCGTGAACTCGTTTGAAGCACAGGCTCGGGTGTGCCGGGTTCTGCTCAAACAGTCGATACGCCTCACGAGCCTGATTGCGGATTTGTTCGGGCAGTTCGGCCAAGCGTTCTCGAAACCGGCGCGTGGTCCGCGACTTCATAGTTGCTCCGGCTTCAGTTCCTCGGTCAAACCGGCCGCATGCTCCGCCAACGCCTCGTCTGCCAGACAAGCCAGTTCATCCTGCGAATTCGTGAATTTCTCATTCCAGCGATGCTCAGCCTGCAACTCCGCCAGCCACCGTTCGGCGAGTTCATCCTGCTCCGTCGTCGGCAACTTGGCCGCTTCTGCGAATGCACGCTCAAGCAGTTCGGTCATGCTTGCCCCTTCCAGATCGTCAATCAAAAATCGTCAATCAATTTGAGCAAATCGCGTCTGTTCCACAAACACCATCTACACAACGAACCGCCGGGGATCGCCCCGGCGGCTCGATTGATGTTCGTCTCGACTGTGGATGGCCGGCGGAACGCCGACCCCACGCTGTGGTTAGTGGACCGATCCTTCGACCTTGGACTTGGGCTTGCCTTCGGTGTCGTCGCTCCGAGTCACCAGCACCGAAGTCGTCAGCATCAGTCCGGCGATTGAAGCGGCGTTCCGCAGGGCACTCTTGACAACCTTGGCCGGATCGATGATCCCGGCCTTGTACATGTCGACGTACTTGCCGGCGTTGGCATCGTATCCGGTGTTGGTCGGCAGGTGCCGGACTTCGTCCGCCACCACGCTGCCATCGAGACCGCAGTTGTTGACGATCTGGCGGATCGGGCTTTCCAGTGCCTTGACGACAATGTGGACACCGATCTTTTCGTCGCCCTTGGCCTTCACTTCGCTGACCGCCGCGATGGCTCGCAGCAGGGCGACTCCGCCGCCGGGCAGAATCCCCTCTTCGACGGCGGCACGGGTCGCGTGCAGGGCGTCTTCCATGCGGGCCTTGGTCTGCTTCATTTCGGCTTCGGTCGCGGCACCCACCGAGATGATCGCCACGCCACCAGTCAACTTGGCGAGCCGTTCCTGGAACTTCTCGCGGTCGTACACGCTTTCGGTCGCCTCGATCTGACGGCGGACCTGGTCGACGCGAGCCTTGATTTCCTTGGCGTCCCCGCCACCTTCGATGATGGTGCAATTGTCCTTGGTGACTTCGATCTTCTTGGCCCGGCCCAACTGGTTCAGTTCGACCGTGTCCAGCGTGATGCCCAAGTCTTCCGAGATCAGCATGCCGCCGGTCAGGGTTGCCATGTCACCCAGCATCGCCTTGCGCCGATCGCCGAATCCCGGAGCCTTGACCGCACAGACCTGCAACACACCACGCAGCTTGTTGACGACTAGCGCCGTCAGAGCTTCGCCGTCGACGTCTTCGGCGACTATCAACAGCGGCTTGCTGCGCTGGGCGACCTTTTCCAAGACCGGCACCAGATCGCGCAGGCTCGAAATCTTCTTTTCGAACATCAGGATGTAAGCGTCTTCCAAGACGACCTTCATCTCTTCGGGATTCGTCACGAAGTAGGGCGAGACGTAGCCCTTGTCGAACTGCATCCCCTCGGCCAGTTGCAGCGTCGTCGCGTTGCCCTTGCCTTCTTCCACGGTGATGACGCCATCGCGGCCCACCTTCTCCATCGCGTCGGCGATCAGGTCGCCAATCGTGCGGTCGCTGTTCGCCGAAATCGATCCGACCTGGGCGATCTCTTCCTTCGAAGAAACCGGCTTGGCCATCTTTTCGATGAACTCGATCGCGGCATCGACAGCCTTGTCAATTCCCCGGCGGACGATGGTCGGGTTGGCTCCTAGCGTCAGGCTGCGGAGCCCTTCACCGTAGATCGCCCGGGCCAGAACCGTGGCGGTAGTGGTGCCATCACCGGCGGTGTCGCTGGTCTTCGAGGCGACTTCGTTGACCAGCTTGGCACCCATGTGCTCGTACGGGTCTTCGAGTTCCACTTCCTTCGACACGGTCACGCCGTCCTTGGTGACGACGGGATTGCCGAACGACTTGTCGATGATCACGTTTCGACCGGTCGGTCCCATCGTCACGGCAACCGCCTGGGCCAGCGTTTCCACGCCCTTCTGCAGCTTGAGGCGGGCTCGATCATCGAACAACAGTTGCTTGGCCACGTCAGGGCTCCTGTGGGAAAATGCAGGGGAATACAGAATTCAGAATCCAGAAGCCAGAATCTTCAGCAAGCCAAACAGAACCCACCCGACGTGGCACTTCTGAATTCTGGCTTCTGAATTCTGACTTCCCGCCTTATGCAATCACCTTGGCGAGAATGTCCGACTCGCGCAGGATCTTGACTTGCTTCTTGTCGACTTCGATTTCCGTCCCGCCGTACTTGGCGAACAGAACTTCGTCGCCGATCTTGACCGCGACCGGGCAGCGTTCGCCGCTGTCCAACAGGCGGCCGGGACCGACGGCGAGCACCTTGCCGCGCTGTGGCTTTTCCTTGGCGGCGTCCGGCAGCACGATGCCGCCCGCGGTCTTCTCTTCGGCCGTCAGTGGTTCGACAACAACGCGGTCATCGAGAGGCTTGAGGTTCATGCAAAATTCCTTCGAAAGCGGTTAGCGGTTAGCTTTAAGCGGTTAGCCAGAAGAGGCAAACCGCTGATTCGTATGTGTTACTCAATTGAGGCGGAACTCGTTCGGTCTCGCGGTCGCTGTCTTCTCTGGCTAAGAGCTAAGAGCTGACAGCTAAAAGCTCTTTCAGAACCCGCCCATGCCACCCATGCCGCCCATGCCCAT
>JANMLE010001660.1:0-5005 GCA_031372385.1 Planctomycetota bacterium
CGCCGAGCAGGACGAAGGCCACGATGAACAGATAGCCGATGACTCCGGAGAAGTAACTCCAGAAGTTCCGCTTGAACACGGCGAATACAACATGACTTCGCATCTGGCAGGAAACCTCGAAGAAATCTCGGACAACAGAACTCACACGACGCGGGACACAAACCACTCAGAGAACCGTTTCGAAGGCCCGCCCCGGTGACCGCCATCCGCCGTTGTGTCGCGGATCGAAACGGCGTTGGGCGACCGGCCGGACTGGGGTCATCCGCCGGCCGGATGCGGGCTAGCTGGCGGCACCCGTTAACTGGCGGAACCGCGCTTCCATGCCAAGCTGGCCCTCCAGATCATCGACGGTCCCGTCGAGAACCAGCCGTCCTTCATGAACCAGGATCACGCGGCTGCACACGGCGCGAACCTCCTGAAGGATGTGCGTGGAGAGCAGGATCGTCTTCGTCTTCGCCAGGCTCAGGATTAGTTCGCGTACGTCGTGAGTCTGGTTCGGATCGAGGCCGCTGGTCGGCTCGTCCAGGATCAGCACCTGCGGATCGTGCAACAGTGCCTGGGCCATCCCGACGCGCTGGCGATACCCTTTCGACAACTTGGCGATCGGCTTGCCCCACACGCCCTTCAACGAGCACTTGGTGGCGACAAATTCGAGCCGCTCACCCAGCCGCTCACGCGACATCCCGCGTGCGGACCCGAGAAACTTCAGGATCTCGGAGGGGGTCATCTCCAGATACAGCGGACCGTTCTCCGGAAGGTATCCGAGGATCTCGGCCGCCTTCAGCCGATCGGTCGCCACATCGAAGCCGCCGATCCTGGCGATCCCTTCGCTGGGCGCCATGAATCCGGTGAGCAGCTTCATCGTCGTCGACTTGCCAGCCCCGTTCGGCCCCAGAAACGCAGCCACCTGGCCGCGCGGGACGGTAAAGCTGATGTTTTGGGTTGCCGCAAACTGGCCGTTATACTTGCTCAGTCCGACTGCTTCAATCATCGCACCCGACGTGTCACTCATGGAGTCGCATCTCACGAAAGCAGGTCAGGAAAAACTCAACCACACTACCCGGCAGAGTACGGAATTCTGATGGTCGATGTTGGATCTTGCAAGCAACGCAGGGTCGAACCATTGATCATCGAACCGATTCCCCATGAATCGTCCGCAACAGGGCGTCGTAAGCCGCGTCACTGAATGATCCTAGGGGTGAAGAGTCACAATGGGATTATTTCAGATTTCGCCGGACAGATTTGAAACAGCATCCAGACGGACACCTCTAAGTCAAAATTCTGGCAACTTGCCAGCGTGTTGAAAACGTGGGGACGTTTCCAGCGTGCCGAGTTGCATGGGGTTTCGAGCACGATGAAATCGTGCTCCACGTGATATTCAACTGGCTGTTACTCGCCGTCCGATTCCGGCGACTTGCGATCTTCGAAAGTGACTCCAAACCGCTTGTTGAACGTCTGCCGCCAGCGCTCTTCGACAGAGAGCTGAGTCTCGATCGCCAGAAAGTCGTACGGTGTGGGAGGAAAGCTGGCGAACCGTTCCCGCAGAAACATCTGCTGCATGGCCTGCATTGCGACACTGCCGTCGCTCGCATCGGTTCCATCCCGATCATGAACGCGCACGACATAGAAGACGGTTCGCGGCCGGTTCAACCCCACACCGACATCGCCTTCGCCCAGTTGTTCGAAGACCAGCTTCAAGAAGTCCGATCCGGGTTGATCGATGTCATCGATCGGCGATTCACTGGGAAATTGCATACCCATCGTCGGCACGCTGTTCGGCACCCGTATCCACGTGAACTTCGAAGTTTCGCGGACCGTCACTGTGGGAGAATCCTTGGTGCCGTTGATCGTCTGTCCCGACAACGCGGCTGGAATGTCCGACGGAGACTTCTTGACCAATTCGGCCAGATCCTTCGCTCGTTGTTCCGCCAGTCCGCGAGCCTTTTCGTACTTCCACGAATCGACCACCAATTGCTTCGTGGACTCGTTCGAGAATTCCGGCACCTTTGCGGGGATCTCAGCAATCTTCCAATACGCGTACTTCGCCTTGGGTGTGTCGGCACGTTGCGGAGAATAGAGTGACAGGCGGTATTTCACTTGCGACATGTCTTTCTCCCGGCCGGACGAGACCGTCTCGAAGGCCAACTCGGTCACTGACTGGAGATTTCGTCGCACATTGCCAGCCTTGACCTCTGTCGCGCCGCCAATCTGTTCGTCCATGGAAGTTGCCAATTCTCTGCGGGTCATCTCCTTGGTCTCGTGGTACTCCAGACCACTTTTCTTGGCATACCTCTTACACTCGTCCGCGAACGTGGCCGCCAACTTGGCTTGCTCAGCGGGATCGGTGGCAGACAGGTATTTCAGGTTCAGGTCATTCATGAAGGCCAGCGCGTGATCCGCGGCTTCGCCCATCTTCTCGAACGTTTTTTCGAGCAGGATCTTTTCGCGAATCTGCAGTTTCAGCTCGTCGTCCAGCGCGCGGTATCGGACGGGAGCGGTGGGATCGAAACGTGGCGGGTGCAGCTTGGGGAGAACGTCGTTCGTGTCTGACGAGGGGAGGTCCGGAGCGGGCGGCGTCGAGTCACCTTTCTCGGCAGCGGCGGGCTTGGGCAATTCAAGTTCTTCGGTCGCCGGCTTGGCCCCGTCTTCCTTTTTCACCGCGATATCGTCCTCACACTTCGGTTCCTCCTTGGCCTTTGGCTCGGAAGCGGCCGGCTTGTCTTCCGCTTTCTTCGCGGGCTCTTTCTTGTCGGACGCGGCTTCCCCGGCCGGCTTGTCGGGCGTGGGCTTGTCGGTAGTTGGCTTGTCAGTGGTAGGCTTGTCAGTCGAGGGTGGATTGGATGGAGCGGGGCTGCCTTCGACAGGCTTCTCGGTCGCCACGTTCGCGGGGGTCGAAGCATCGGCGGGCGCATCCGGATCGGGCGAATCGACTCCCCCCTTCAAGTCGGGCATGCCATCGGAGGAATCCGGGATGCCGAAAATGCGATACTGCTCTTTGTGCTTCTCGTAGTAATCGGCCAGTTCTTGGTCTGTCGCGCCGGACAAACCCTTTTCAAAGTTCTCCAGATTGGATGCGACCAGATAGCCGAGCCTGACCTTCGGCAATTCCAGAAAGCCCGGATTGCCCCGATCGTCGCCGATAAGGCTCTTGCGCGCGTCGAAGTAGGCCCGCAATTCGGAATCAGACGGCTCGGGAACCTGTTTGACAAATTCCGAGACCGGAACCGCCACGGCCGTCAGTTGCTGCCGCACATGCAGTTTTCGAAAATGCTGCCAAAGTTGCTCAGGGGTCATGCTCGCGATCTTACTCGGGATTTGCCCCTGGGGCTGATTGATCATCCGGTAGAACCGGTTCATTTCCTCGATTCTTTGTTGGATGCTGTACGGCGGCGACAGCAGGCGGCCGACAACCTGCGCTTCCAACTCGCCGCGGATGATGTCGAACAACTCCGGTTCCCCAATGCCGACTTCGCTGAGTGCTTCGAGATAGTCTTTCTCACCGAGCATTTCCTCAGTGGCCGCTTGGATGTAGCGGTTCACTGCCTCGTCCGACACCGTGACTCCCTGCCGCTTCGCCTCGTGATGCAGCACGGAAAAGGAGACCATGGAACTGACACTCAGGTCGCCGAAGTTCGGCGCGTTGCGACCCTTGCTGACTTTCTGCACCGCCGACATCAGGAACTCGTTCGCCTTCTTGCGACGGATCTGCAACTCTTTGATCTTCTGGTTCGACAGGCTGCCGAAGACTGTCTTCACCGGAGCCTTGGGTCCGGTGTACGTCGCGGCGACCAGCGCCACTCCCCCACCCACCACCAGACCGATCGCGCCGAACAGCACCGTATGCCCACGCGGATAGCCGATGATCGACATGCCACCGGCGCACAACACGGCGATGAACAGGGCCGTCCCGTTGGCACCCAGGTTGCTCGTTCCGCGGACCACGTCATCGAAGAGAAAGGCGAAGATCGCCAGGATGGTCAGCACGACCATCCACTGCCGTTGGTTGCGACGGACCGAAGCCAAAAACTGCATCGTCATGAAAAGGCATCCTTTACCCGGACGTCGGTGGTGGCGGGCGTTTCCACGGCGGGACGATTGTCCCCACTCTGACGGCAACGCTTGACAGACCGGCGCACAATCCCTTATTGGAATTCCCCGCACAGTCGGCCGCATTGTAGCTTTGCCGACTGACCGCACAAGAGAGGCGGAGGGGGCCGGGCAACATTGCCCCGCCAATGCTGCGGTCCGTTTCGCGTCGCGCCACCGCGTGCCGTTGGCGGTTCGTGCGAAGACCGGAGTTCGCTGATTCCCCCACAGTCCGGTCGGTGCAGACGGTGAAGCGGCCCACGGGTCGCGTTCGGGCGGACCGTCGAGCTGTTGGTCGTCTTTTTCCGTTTGGTCCTTAGTTGGAATTTCATGGTGGCAGGCAAACAAACGAACAAACTGGTCATCGTCGAATCCCCGGCCAAGGCGCGCAAGATCGGCGGGTATCTCGGCTCGGATTACACGGTCATGGCCTGCGTGGGACACGTGCGCGACCTCCCCGAAAGCGCGGCCGACATCCCGCCTGAAATCAAGAAACTGAAGTCGAACCTCGCCAAGTATGGTGTTGACGTCGAGAACAATTTCGAACCGCTCTACGTGGTTCCCAAGGAAAAGAAGAAGCTGGTCGGCGAACTCAAGGCCGCGTTGAAGAACGCCGACGAACTCTATCTGGCGACCGACGAAGACCGCGAAGGCGAAAGCATTGGCTGGCATCTGAAAGAGATCCTGAACCCCAAAGTTCCCGTCAAGCGGATGGTCTTCTCAGAAATCACCAAGGAGGCGATCCGTGAAGCGGTCCTGCACACGCGCGACCTCGACACCAACCTCGTCGCCGCCCAGGAAACACGCCGCGTGATCGACCGGCTGTACGGATACCGGCTCAGCCCGCTGCTCTGGAAAAAGGTCGCGCCCGGACTGTCCGCCGGCCGCGTGCAATCGGTCGCGGTCCGCATCTTGGTCC
>JANMLE010001667.1:0-4036 GCA_031372385.1 Planctomycetota bacterium
CTCTCCGGCTGAATCGACGTGAGCCGCCGCAACGTCGGTTCCACCGCGGCCCGGCGCAGCCACCGCAGCAGCGGATTCCATGACGGCGCGTGATGGTGCCGCGCCTGGCCGATGGCGATCAGGGCCGGCAGCGCATAACTGACGACGGGCAGCCGAATGAAGCGAAAGAAGCTGTGCGGTAGCCATCCCAGTTCAAACGGCAGCGGCGAAATCTGCGTCCACGGAATCAGCCCCGTCAGAGCGCATTGAGTCAGGATCGGGACCGAGAACGTGTGATCCCTGCCATACCGCTTGCGAATCGCCTCGAACCCACCCCGCTCAGCCACATGGGCCGCGGCCCGCTGAACGACCGCCGGATGCTGGTTCGCCTCCGCAGTCATCACGAAGCTGGCATACGCGAGCATGCTGGTGGAGATGTTGCTGTGGCTCAGAACCGTATCACCCCAGCCGCCGTCGTGGTTCTGATGTACCGCCAGCCAATTCAATCCGCGTTCGATCAGCGGCTGAAACTCGGCCGCTCGTTCGGGCCGCTCGCGAATCGTCAACTGAAACGCGGCGATCGCGGTGGCTGTCGACAGGGGCGACGACGAGAGTTCCCCTTCCCAATGACCGGCGGGCAATGCTTCGCCCAGCAGCGCCGTGGCTGCCGTTTCGTATCCGCGATGCAGTCGATCGAACGTCAGCATTCGTCAATAGTCCCGCCGACGCCCGTAGGACAGGTTTTTTACCTGTCCGTCTCTGATCTCCTGTCCGCCCGACACGGTCGGCCAAATACGGACCGCCACCGACACGGACAGGTAAAAAACCTGTCCTACGGCTGCCGCTACAGATCCAGCGAATCGAGCCCATCCATCAAATCATCGAGCGCATCGCGCGGCTTTTCGGACTGACCGCATTGACGCTTGGGGAGACCGACGGCGGCACCGACCGCTTCGCGGCCATCGGCCACCAGTTCCGTGTCCCGTTCCAACACGGCTATTTCCAGTGCCGAGGGAGCACCGAACAGTTTCGACAGGTCGATCTTGAAGTCTTCGACCGGTCCCCCTTCGGCCCCGGCGATGCCCGGAGTTTTGTGTTCGGGGAAGATAATCGCGTTGACGGGACAGACGCGGCTGCACGCGGGGCAGCCCTTCTTGCAGTTGTCCTGTTCTTCGACCAGGATCCGATCGGAGTGATCGACGCCGTACACGCCGAACAGGCAAAAATCGATGCACTCCATGCAGTTCGTGCAGCGGCTGTAGTCGATCACCGGATACCACCGGCGACGCACATCATCGCCACCAATCACCGTGGGCGGCACGATCGGCAGCGAGGCCGCGCCGTTCGGGGCATGACTCGCCTCAGCCCCTTCGATCCCTTGCGCCCCTTCAGTCCCTTGGCCCCCATTCGTCCCCAAATACTGAAACGCTCCGTTCGCGTGATCCACGCCATTCGTGGCACCCGATCCATTCGAACCATTGCCCGACAGGACCGGCAGCAGCGATCCGCCGCCAAAGCTCCCGAGTTGTACCAGCGGCACAGACACCAAGTCCGCCAATCGCTCGATCTCGGTGAGGTACGTCTGCGGATCAGCATCGTTGCGCAGATCGATGGCATAGATCAGCCGGTTGGGGGCGTTGAGCGACCCGATGCCGCGCGACTCCGCGGCTTCCTCCGGCGGATGATCGTCATCGGCATCCTCATCTTCGACACGGTTCAGCCGCGATTCCCCCTCTTTGCCTTTGACGCCGTTCCGGTCGAGCACCCAGCGAATGGCGCGGGGATACAACCAACCGAGGACGACCAGGTTCCCGCGCAGCGACTTCAGCCAGAGCATGCCGGTGTGATCGGCGGTCAGGTCGTACAGGTGCGGCACGACCGAAACCTCGGCCGTCCCCGACAGCATCAGACGGGTCGCGATCTCTTCTTCCAATCGCCGCTTCACCGGGTTCTTCCCCGGTGCCTGCGAAATCACCACGGTCAATTTGCGAGCGGCCATTCAGGCACCTTTTCAGAGTCGTACGCCTTCAAAGTCGTATGTCGAGTGACGAGAGCCAGCGGAACGCGACTCAAGTTCGGATCGAGGTCAAAACAATACCTCGAATCCTGCCGCGACGAAATGACGGTCATTGGTGAAGGCTTGAGTCACGCCCAACCGCCGCATGATCGCGAACGACACGTGATCGACAATTCCCGCGTTGTTCGCTTCGCCCCGGTCATAGGCTTGCCATGCCTGCTGGCAATCATCTTCGCTGGGAAGCACGACGTCACCGCGTGCCGCCATCGTTTGCCGCAGTGCATTCACACGGAGTCGGTAGGGACGACGTGCCGCCGCGTTGCCGCATTCCAACAACACGAATGTCGAGGTCACGATCCGACTTTTCTGCACCATCAGCCTTCCAAACGCTGTAGCGGCGTCGGCATGCCACTGGTCATCTTCATCCCACAATGCCAGCAGTCCGACGGTGTCCAACAACACGAGATTCATGGCTGATGCTCGTTATGGCGCTCGGCGACGTCGTGCTCACCGGAGCGATAGCGCTCGGACAGGATGGCGTAGACATCATCGAGAGTGGGTTCGTTCGCCGGCACCCGCACGATGGCGGGCTCGAATTCGACCTCACACTCCTCGGGCAATTCAACGGGAGTGATCGGCTCGAAGACTCCCTTGCGGTAGATGGCGTGGATCATTGGGAAACTCCCCGAGGATGAAGTGTGGTGGGGTGGGCACTGCCCACCATGATCGTCGTGGTCCAAGATGATGGATGGTACTCATGCTACGGGGTGGAGTGATGCCATGAACTCGGCGGGCAGTTCTCAAAAGCCGAACTGTTGTTTCAAGAACGCGATAGTAGACCCATGCCGTAGTTTGCAAACGACATTCTGATTTGCGAAGGCGCCTTTGAACGTCTTTGCCTCAGACACCGGTACTGTCGTAAGCCAGTCGATACCGACAACTCGCTCGCCATTGTCATCGACACTTCCCCGGACCTGAGGCGCGACCGCCATGAGTGGTCTGCCATCTGCAATCTTGAACTCGTCCGCAGGAACCGACGTTGATCGAACTTTTCCCACACCGAGATATCCAGCATTCTTTTGGTAGGCGACGATTGTGTCGCCGATTTGCAATTTGCGCAAAGGCTCGAAGTATTTCGGCGCTCCTCCAGCCGAAATGAATTGATGTTTTCGACGATCTTCCCAGTCCCGACTTGACGTATGGTTCACATACCAGATTCCAGACCAAGGTACCTGCTCTTTTCGTTCGGCTCGTTCTTGCGTCTCGATTGGGTCCGCCAACCATGCCCGGACAAGCATCTCCTGTCCGGCGACGCGATAGACGGAAAAGAATACTGCGTTGATGTCGATCTCGTGTTCGTCCTGAAGATACCGAATGATTCGTTCTGATGAGTCATCCAATTCGGCGGCGACGACGATCATGCGATGCGATTTGCAAGCCCCTTCCGGTAAGTCGAACTCGAACTTTTCGCGGAAGGATTCGGCCAGTGACCTTCCCGAGCGTTTGCGACAAATCTCGTCAATGTCGCGTGGTGACCGCTCACGCACCCAGCTTGCGTAGTCGAGAATCTGGGCTATCACTTCGCGAGGAGTTCGATCTCGCTTCAACTCTGCGATGACCAGTCTGCCATCGGCATCGATTGCCAAAATATCCAGCGGTCCACCGATCGTTCTCACCTGCCGGTCGATGAGCAGCAGTTCTTCGCCAAGAAGCGAAAGGTCAGCAACCAGCCAGTCCTCAAGCCGGCGTTCTGAATCAAGAACTACACGCTCTTGCTCACGCAACTCCGTTCCATCAACGAACCAAACGGAAGTATTGAACGCCAAGTTATTCCCTCCCCCTGACTATTCATTGAACTGGTTCTTCAGCAGACGCTGGGTTTGTTCCCAACCCGCCTCCAAGACCTTGACGTAGTCGTCGGGCGAAAGCAACGGCTGTGTCGTCGAGAACTCGTACAGCCACCCTTTGTCGTAATTGTCGGCGTTGATCAGCGAGGGATCGTTCAGCAGGGCCTCGTTGAACCGCACCACTCGGCCGTCC
>JANMLE010001676.1:0-4365 GCA_031372385.1 Planctomycetota bacterium
CTTCGCCTGAACGTGATTCAGATACGCGGCGAAGTGATCTGCAACCGGCGTTGTCTGATGATCGGCCATCACCGATTCGCCCTTGCTCAACACATCGGCCTTCACCAGTTCGGCCCGACGTTCCAGCTTGGACAGAACCGAGCGGGCGGCATCCTCATCGCGACAACCGGTCGAGACTTTGCAGATCACTCCCGAACCGTCCCGATACTTCGCGACGTAGGTGGGGCGACTCGACACGCAACCGGTCGGTTCCATCCTGCCCCGTCGTCACGGGCGAGACTTGCTTGCGTCCCTTGGAGTTCTTCCACCGGGCGAATCGTTCGCCGCCTTTGGTGAACAACTCCGCCCCGGCGGGAATCGGCTTCGTGTAAGTGGCGCGGTAAACGCTGCCCATGTCACTTCCCCTTGGCTTTGGCCAGACGCTTGCCGGCGGCGGTGATCGCCTTGTCGAGCTTCTCAATGGTTCGTGGTGACGCCGAGTGCTTTCCGGTTTCCAGCCGCGAAATGGTTTCCTGCCGGACGCCCGCCAGTTCCGCCAGTCGTTCCTGACTCAGCCCCGCCGCCTTGCGGTCGCGAATGAGGTTTCGCGCCAACGAAATGCGGGTGTATTCGACAGCGGGAAATCGCCCCTTCGCGTCGGGCGAAGGCAGCGCCGGGAGCAGATCATCGTCCCCGATCGCTTGACCCGCGTCGCGGCACAGACGCTCGTAGACCGGCTCTTCCAACAGGACAAACCGCTTACCCGCCACTTCGATCCGTTGCAGTCCCAACATGCTCACTCCCCGTAGAAGCCGTCGCGGTGTCCGATCCGCTCGATAATCACTTCGTCCCCCGCGACTCGAAACTGAATCCGATAGTCCCCCGTGCGAATCCGGTAATGCCCCGCCAGGTCGCCCCGCAACGGCTTCGCGCCGCTCACAGCCGGCCAGTTCTCCAACCGCCTGACGATGGCTTCCATGCGAGCCACCACGACATTCGGCAACCCGCCCAGTTGCTCCACCGCTGCCCGTTCGTAGGTCACTCTGGCCATGACGTGAGTATGACAACACTACTCCGACCGTCAATGATGAATAACAGCGGACGGGCGGTCAATTGCCCATTGAAACCGAACCTATTTTCGTTTCGATTCGGTTTCATTCGGGAGGTAGCGGTATCTGTTCGACTTGTTGTTGTGCGGTCCACCACGCTCTTTCAGTTGCAGCACACGATCAGCTTCGAGCATGTTGAGATGGCGATTCGCCAGCTTGTAGTCGTCGCCCCCCAGCACCGACGCGGCCTTCCGACACGACAAAAAGAAAATGCCATCGGGAGCATTGCGGGCCAACTCGGCACACAATGCAACCAGACGTCGAACGAGCGGGCTTTCGTATTTCAGCGCCTCGGGTGGCAGTTCCTTCGCATCCGCCCGCTTCATTGCCATCGCTGCTGCATCGCCACAGCGGGACAAATCGACGTTGCCGTACGCTTCGACGAAGTCGCTCCAAGTCTCATCGAAACACTTGCTCCGAATGTTCGGCAGGGCCTGTTCGTGCCACTGTCGGACCGGGGACTTCAAGTCGTGGATCGGCACGTCCTTCCACAGGGAATCGACTCGAATCAGGCAGGCGAGTTTGAACAGTTGTTTTCGTCGAGATCCGTACGCCTTGGGCAGCGTCTGGTCGATCAGCGGTTGGATGCCACAGATAGGCACAGATCGAACAGA
Source organism: Planctomycetota bacterium (assembly GCA_031372385.1). GTDB lineage: Bacteria > Planctomycetota > Planctomycetia > Planctomycetales > Planctomycetaceae > Schlesneria. Next base: position 1,703 of record JANMLE010001676.1, read on the forward strand.
TTGGACAGATCGAACAGAATCGATTTCTGTCCTATCTGTGGCAACTGCCTCTTGTGCGCCTGGTGCCAGCCAGCAGCGATCAAACCCGGACTGTTCCACCGTGAGAACTGGCACGCTCGCCAGCGTGTCGAATTCGCGACCCCAGCGATAACAACAGCCGCTCGGATGAACACTCGGCGGGGCGACCACGTAGTTTCCGCTCGACCGCAACTCGCCGTCATCAAACTTCCGCGATGGGCGACCAGCGATTCGAGCGTAGACGTGTCGGCCGCGACTGGTCTCGACGAAGGGAAGTGTTCTGACCAGACCCGGATACTCGTTCGCCCATCGCATCCAAGCCGCCTCAACGTCGAAGTCGCGGACGACAAGATTGCCAGATACCGGCCCCAGCACGATCCCCAGCCCAAGATCGTCACGACTATCGAACCAGTCGTGAATCTGCCGCTCGTCGGCAGGCATCGTTTGGAACCGCTTCCACGTTGGCAGGGCGGGCTTCTTTTTTTGCCCAATGGGAATGACAGACACCCCGAGCGCATGCAGCCTCAGGGCTTCGTCGAGAATGAAATTGCTCATGCGCCACCCCCGATGGGGATGCCGCACGATGCGTTGTGCGATATCACGTTCGAAGTCCCGAACAATGCTCCGGCGAGGCTGCAACCGCGCCGGAGCGACCAGAAAACGGGGTAAGCCAGCATAGGCCGCGCCTTCATCGGGAGACGCGGCGGAGAGTGTCAGCCATCGGCTGATGGCGGAACCGGAGCGATTGGGATGTCGGCACGACGCTGGGCGTCGATCACAGCCAGCGTCGCCCGTAGGACAGCACGTCTCCGGTCCACGGCATCGCGGTCGCCGATGCCCCAGACAGACACGGTGCCGCAGTTGCGCACCCGACGCAGCGACCGCCTGAAACCAAGGTGGACGAGCAGTCCCTCAGCAGCGAGAGTCCGCACCGCTCCCCGCCAATTGCCGCCATCGACGTGTGGAGCGTTGAGATCATCGACGGTGTCATCGACCGTACCCGTGCCGTCTGGACTCGTCGCAATGTAATCCAGCAAGGCCAGGTGCAGGCGCATGATGTCGATGTCGTGGTCATGAGATGCCCGCGCAATGCCTCGATCTCGCCGCCGTGCGGCACGCCGTACAGAGTCTGACTGGGATATCTAGGTCATGGCGTCCTCCGACCAGTGGAGGACGGGCGGCACGACGGGCAGCCAGCCTCAATCCAATCCAGTACCCCGGTCATCGGGTTCCCCGTTCTTAGTCGCCAGCGGACGAGCCGCCCGACATGGACGGGACGCGGCATCTGCCCCGCATCGGCCATGCGGCGGACGTGGCGGGATGAACATGGGATGAGGGCTGCGGTGGCGTCCACGTCCACCATGCCGGTCGATGGACCGGCGGCTGAGTGAGCAGTCATGCTCTGTCTCCTGCGACTTGTGGCTGGATGCGGCAATCATCGACCGCCTGACCATCACTACCACTCACAGGACACTGGGGGCCGTTGCGCGTCCTTGCAGGGACGCGACGCGGACTATTTCGCGATCCAGACGATTTTTCCCCGAGATTCATCAGGATCGTACACGTAGTCCGACTCACCCCTTCTGTGCTTGACAGCCTTCTGGAAGTGGGATGCCAATCCCGAGCGTTGATCCCGTTTCTTGATCCGCTTGATCGTTCGATCGAGCGACTTCTTTACGGTTCCCAAAGCCATCTTGAATGTCGCAATTGGACCTTGAAGTGCGGCGTTTATCTGCGATGTCAGGTCAACGCTCATTTGATCGTCCCCGCTGGCATCTGCCCTTTTCCGTCGTTCGATTAGGTCACTGATGGCTTCTCGCACGGCGGAAGTGGCGTCGTCACCAAGTCGCGATTCATACGAATCATTGTTGGCGGATTCCCGTTCTGATAGACGGTCTGCGTCCACATCGACCGAACTTCGACCACACCCCTGTTGAGGGGAGCCGATGCGTGACAGTTCTATGACGCTGACTCTTCGCTTCATCACGATGGCGATCAACCGTTCAACTCCCTCAGTCTTTTCAAGAGTCACGTCTTCACCAAGCCCGACGACCCGCACGATTTCCGGTCCGCACTCGAAACGGTATGGATGCTCTTCACGACGATCTTTCGGTGCTGTTCCTTCCGTGGTGTCTGCCTCACTCGTTGGACATCTGGCTCCGAGAATGGACGCCATCTGAGTCATTGCACCTTTCCGACCTTCAGCCTGCACCAATTCGACTGCCGCATTACTGAAGTCCGCCAACACTCGTGAGTCAAGCAGTTGGATATTGCGCCCGACAACCTGCCAGACGTTCGATGAGACTCCTGGGGGAAAGTTACCCGGTGGCGCGATCCCGTCGTAAGCGGGCAGTTTCAGCAGCCGGTCGAACGTCGCGCCCAGATGCTTCCAGTCTGCTTCATCACGTCTTGGCTCAATCCGGTCAGAGAAGTCCTTGAGCAATTCAAGAGTCTTGCCGCGATCAGCCAGTGATTCCGGCTGCTGAATCAGTGCGATCGTCAAGTCGGCTGCTTCCGTGCCTTCGGTGCCCGCCTTCTCCGGTGGCTCACCATGCCAAACCTGATCCGAAACGAGTTTGTAAACGTCACTGAACGGTGAGGATGTCTGCGTTGACGGACGAAGGCCGCGAATCAAATCGCCAAAC
>JANMLE010001685.1:0-4072 GCA_031372385.1 Planctomycetota bacterium
GGTCTTCGAGTTCATCGGATCGTTCCAGCGATTCCCGCGACACCGTTTCCAAAAACTCATCGCTGAACTGCATTCGGTCCCGCTTCCTGCGGCTCCGATATTTCATGACCTCGAAGTTGGCGATCTGACTGACCCACGCCAAGAAGTTTGTTCCCGGCCGAAACTGGGCGAACTTGCTCCAGATGACAACGTTCGTTTCCTGCTGGACCTCTTCTGCCTCAATCGGATTGGGGATCTGCGACAGGATGTACAGAAACAGCCTGCGCTGATAGTGAGTAAAGAGCTGCACAAACTCGGGGCCGGGAGCCGCCGAAAACTGCCCAACAGCACTGGCTTCACTGTCGTCCACGCCACTCATTCCACCGGGATCTCTGTAGAGTCGGCTGTGACCACCACTTCAATCGTGGTGGGCACAGTTGAACCTACTGCTCCAAACCATCGGAGCATCCATTTTCAATTGGACGGAACGGCAACCCCCTCGGTCCCGGTCCTGCTCCCGCTCAAGCAGAGACTGACTGCGCTCGGGTCACCTTGAAACTCTGAACGAATGATAAAAATGGGGGGCTGTGTTGAGCAGCCCCCCATTTGGGGTTCCGTATTCACTGCCAACAATCAGCCGATCAATTCCTTGATGGCCGTACCACCGTTGGCGATCTTCATCGGACGACCACGCTTGGACGTGTGGACCGTATCGAGCGGAATTCCCAGCGCGTGCGCGACCGTCGCCCAGATGTCTCCGGGTTGGTAGCTCTTGTCGCTGGCAACCGAGGTTCCATCCTTGTCCGTTTCACCGACGGCGACACCACCCTTGAGCCCACCGCCGCCGACCATGACGGACCAACTCGCCGCCCAGTGATCGCGGCCGACGTCTTGGTTGATGCGCGGCGTACGGGCGAATTCACCCATCCAGACGATGACGGTGTCTTCGAGCATCCCACGCTGCTTCAGGTCGGCCGTCAAACCGGCGATCCCCGCGTCCAACGCGGGCAACCGCTGCGACTTCAGGGTTTGGAAGACATTCGCATGCAAGTCCCAACCGCCGAAATCAACTTCGACGAACGGAACGCCCGCTTCAACCAAGCGGCGAGCCATCAACAGGCTCTTACCGAACTGGTTGCCACCGCCCATGCCTCCCATCGCTCCCGGAGCAGCCGGAGCCGGGCTGTACATGTCCAAGATTTCCTTCTTTTCGTCGGCGACCTTGAACGCCGCCATCTGCTTCGAAGTCATCAGGTTAACGGCCTTCTTGTAGATGTCTTTGTGAGCCTGGCCCGATTCACCACGCTGCGAGTTGATGAAGTTATCTTCGACAACCCCGAGCATACTCAGACGCTGATCCAGACGATCCGGTCCCAAGTCGCCCATGCTGGCATTGCGGATGTTGCCGCTGTTGTCAACGAGGAACGGGGCATGGGACATGCCCATGAATCCGGGGCTGCTGCCGCCGCCACCGATCGAAACGAACGCGGGAATCTCCAACTCCTTGCGCTTCGTGCCGAGTTCGTAGCTGACGACCGAACCGAACGCCGGATGAACGACGGTCGGGTTCGGCACGTAGGCGGTGTGCATGTAGTAGCGACCACGACCGTGATCGGCTTCGCGGGTGCTCATGGCACGGACGACAGAGAGGTTGTCCATGACCTGGGCGGTCTTGGGCATGTGCTCGCTGATCTGCAGATCACCCTTGGTCGAGATCGGCTGGAATTCCCCACCGTTCTTGGAGCCCGGCTTGAGATCCCAGATGTCAATGGTTGGCGGGCCACCGCTCATCCACATCAGGATGCATGACTTGTTTCTTTTCTTCAGTTCTGCCGCGTTGGCCTGCACGTGGGCAATAAAATCGAGGGCGGGAATCGTGGCGGCGCTGGCTGCCAGATGCCGCATGAAGTGCCGTCGAGACATTCCGGATGGCGTCGAGAGTTGCATGAATAGCTCCTGATTGTTGGAAGGACCGGGTAACTTTGGATTCAAAACCAAGGAAAGCGAACACCACACGGCGGGTGATCAGTGATTGAAGATGAACTCGTTGGAGTTCAACAATGCCCAGAACAAGTCCTGATAAACCGCCAAGGGGTCACGGGTGTTCTTGAGATACTTCTGAGCCGTCGCCAATTCAGCCTTTGTTGGCTGGCGACCGAGTGACGTGAGGTACAAGCGCCCCACCTTCTGCATCTCGTTGCCCTTACCGGACAGCACTTCACCCAGATGGCTGCCGGCCTTCACGCTGACTGCGTCTTTGACCAGTTCGCCGTTCATCATCATCAGTGCCTGGGGGATGGTTCCATCGAACGAGTTGGACTCTTCGCCATCATCTGTGCCGAAAGTCCGCACGAACTGCTGCAACCATTCCTGACGCTGCTTCTCCGATTGCTCCCAACCGGAACGCCCCGACTTGTGGGCGTTTGTGGCGACAATCAGCGAATCGTACAACTGCTCGGCATTCATCGACTTGACATAGACGTGCGTGAACAGCGCGGTCTCGCCCGCCGACGGATTGTCGCGTTCATTCTTCTTCGTCCCGCGACTGGTCAGATTGTAGGCTTCGCTGTTGGCGATCCAACGCATCAGCTGCTTGCAGTCATAGCCACTCTTCACGAATTCGGTCGCCAAGTAATCCAGCAAGGCCGGATGAGTCGCCGGATTGTGTGGGCCCAAGTCATCAATGGGTCGGGTGAATCCGTAGCCAAAGTAATGGCTCCATGTGCGGTTCACCATCGCCATCGCAATCATCGGCTTTTCGCCAGTGACCATATGCTTCGCCAACTCTTTGCGGCGATCGGTCGAGTCCCCCGGATCAACTTCGTCACCGAAATAAATCGGATACGCCACCTGCATCAGGCCGTTGCGTTTTTCGAAGTAAACCGGTCCGGAGAAATTACGCTCGACGATCTCGGAGTAATCATCCACCATCCGGCCTGATTTGGGGTCGAACTTTCGATGATCAATCTTGCCGGTCTGGCGGAAGAAGCTGTTGAACTGCCAGAACTGATCCTGCTTCCAGTCATTAAACGGATGGTTGTGGCACTGCGTACACTGCACCTGCATGCCCAAGAACAACCGAGTCGTTTTAGCCGTCATTTGGACAGCATCGTCTTGGTCTTGCATCTGAGCAAGCAGAAAGTTGACGGCTCCGTTCTCTTCGTAGTGACCTTCGGCAGTTACCAGATCCGAGACGATGTCCTTCCAAGGACGGTTTTTGCCAAACGCTTCCCGGAAGAACTTCTGCATCCCGGCGCGGCTGACGCGGCGTGGGGTCTGCTGACCGATGCACAGATTGGTCCAGACTGTGGTCCAATTGCGAACGTAGGCGGGATCATCAAGCAGCTTGTCGATGACTTTGGTTCGCTTCGCCTTGTCCTTGTCGGCCACAAACGCTTCCACTTCTTCAAGGGAAGGGACGTGCCCGACAATGTCCAAGTAAACCCGGCGCAACCACTCATGATCATCCGCCACGGGTGAAGCAACAACTTCGTTGTCCTTCCAAGCTTCGCGAATCTGGCGATTGATTTCCGTAATGATCACGTCCGATGAACCGGTCGTGAATTCCTCGGCCGCGAAGGCCGATCCTCCTGCCACAATCAGTGCGAACGCGGTTACGCTGAACCAGGCGCCACACGAGGCCGCCAGACTTTGCCGGGTCTGACATTGTCGTATCATGGACTCGCCACCCTTTCCGCTGAAACTCAGGATCTGCCGACGCTACCGTTTTACCCAGAGGACTGGTGCTGTCGCCCGCCAAGTATCAGGATTACCTACTCCGCGCCGGAAACATTCGTGGAGATGTTATCAAAAAAAACTCGCCCGTCCAATCAAGTTGATCCAACTTCCCAATTGGCAAGCCGTTGAGGCGGCTGAGTGGCGTGCCGATCCGAGAGTCACCGAAGAGAAACCCGGCCTGGCTCAACACTCGGTGCGTTCGGGTATCAGATGCCGTCTCGCGTCCCGTCGGCGGAGCGACGGGACTACTTTAGGGGCTGTGCATTTACTACGTCCGAGAGTTTTTGGGAGTAATGGAGTAGTTCCATTGAGGGCAGATGTTGTGACGCTGGAGTTGAATGCTTTTGAACTCGGC
>JANMLE010001718.1:0-5228 GCA_031372385.1 Planctomycetota bacterium
GACCATCGAATACCACCAGCACCGCAACGCCCAAGCCCGCACCAGCCACACCAAATCCACCCTCGCCGCCCTCGACCGACAAGGCATCGTCCTCGCCAACACGATCCGATGCGGACCTTCGGGTTAGCGCTGTAGGTCTAATCTTGGCGTTCATGCAGCCTGCCCGCGGACGATTGGAAGATCTTGCGGACCCGCAGTTCACCGTCGTCTCCGTCCGTTTCGCGCAAGTCCCGCACACTGGCTTCGCAGATGCGGCAGCCCACGGTGTCGAGGTGAAATTGCAGGTACTGCGACAGACCGTCCCCCAACCGGCCGCTGACGAAGCCGGCCCACACCGCGCGCGGCGGACAACTCCAACGCCCGCGCCGCCACATTCCACCGAGCGTCACGTCGCCCCGTTCTGCCGATTGCAACAGTTGCAGCAATCGATCCAGCAGTTCACTCGACGCACGAAGCTGCCGCTCCACTTCGGCCGCGCGCGTCGGTGAAACCCGCTCGTCCATGTAGGCGAGCAATTCTTCGTCGGTAAAACTCTGCGGAACTGCCATGTTGAACTCGCTGAGACTCTCACGCCGAATCGTTGTTCGCCAATGACAGGAACGGCCCACGTGCAACTCACAGTCATCGTGGCACAGTTGAACCCGTCGTGCCTCATCACTGCAATCGGGTGAGGCAACATCCTTGCGACGGTTTCAGACCACCGGTAGCATACCCTCCGTCGTCCGGAAACCCAGCGGTTGTCGAGGTCGAGTCCGCGATGCGTCTGCGACTTCAATCCGGCCGCGTTTCCAGTTTGCCCGGTCGCATTCCCGGTTTGCAATGGCTGCAGATTCAAGTTGCGGGACGTCCTTTGGTGGTCGACGCGTCTCAACCTGGTCTTGATCAACCCAAAGACGTTCGCCGTGATTGAATATCGACAATTCAAAAACTCGGATCCACCTCAGATTCTGCGACTCTGGCAGGAGTGCCAGCTCGGGCGGGCGGCGGCCTTGGGGCTGCGTTGCGACGAGTTTGACGAGCTCGTCTTCGCCCAAACGTATTTCGATCCCGCCGGGCTGATCCTGGCGTGCCGCGACGGACAGCCGGTCGGCTTCGTTCACGCGGGGTTTGGCGCCAACGAAGGCCGCTCGTGGCTGTCGACCGACGAGGGCGTGATCTGCGCCGTGATGGTTCATCCCTCTGCGCGCCGCCAAGGGATTGGCCGCGCGTTGGTCCTCCGTGCCGAGGACTATCTCCGCCAGCGGGGCAGCACGACAATCTTTGCGGGCCCCGCGGAGCCGCGCGATCCGTTCTACTGCGGCATCTACGGAGGCAGCCAGTGCGCGGGGTTTCTCCAGTCCGATTCTGCCGCCGCGCCGTTCTTCGCGAAATTGGGATACGCGGCGTGCGATGAGCATCTTGTTTTCCAACGATCGCTGGGAGTCGGGACCGCGGACCCGGTGGGAGCCCGCTTGGTAAACGTGCGCCGGTCGACACGTTTGACAGCGCTCAATCAGGAGCCCAAGTCCTGGTGGTGGCAGACGCGGTACGGCCGCCTGGATGCCATGCATCTGGCCTTGGTTCCGCGGACCGGCGGCGCTCCGTTGGCGCGAATCAGCGTGGTGGGCCTCGACCGTTACGCCAACACTTGGCAGACGCGCGGGATCGGCCTGCTGGGACTGTACGTGAGCGAAGCGAACCGCCAGAAAGGATACGGCCAGGCCTTGCTGATTGAAGTCTGCCGGCGTGTCCGCGATGACATGGTTCAACTGGCCGAGGCTCACGCCCCGAAGGCCGACGCCGCGGCGATCGCCGTCTTGGAATCCGCCGGATTCAAGCAGATTGATTCCGGCCGAGTCTATCGCCTCGACACGTAGCACCCGGTTGAAATGCGTAGCTTGGACGCCTCGTCCGAGCGAATCCCAACTTGAAACGCACGGACGAGGCGTCCGTGCTACGCCTGTTTTCAACACGCACGCAGCCCCGTGCGGAATCTCTCGTGGAGCACGATGTGATCGTGCTCGAATCACTTGATCGTGGTTGAACCCCGAAGAAACTCGGCACGTTGGAAACGTGCCCCACGGTTTTTCAGCAGGCTGGAATCGCTGCGGATCGGATCTGATTGGTTCAGTTCAGCGCCGTGACCATTTCCGTTTCCAGGTAGCGATGGCCATCGGACGGAATCTTGGTGAGCAGGTATTCTTCCAACGCGGCCGCCGTCCGCTTCGGAGACAGCAAGCCCAGGCGAATCACCGCCGCGGCCAGTTGCTTGGGGTTCTCCTGCTGCAACGACAGCAAATGGACAAGCTGTGCCGCCGAGATCCAGCCGAGTCGAACGCCGGCCACACCGAAACGCTCGCCGGTCTTGTCCTGAAGGTCCAGGATGTGTGCCACCTGATCGTCGTCCAAGTAGTGGCACTGGATGGCCAGATCACCGATGCGCGAGTTCTCGGTGGCGCATTCCAGCAGTGCCCGGGAGACCGACGGGATGTCCAGCAACCGCTTGGTCACCAGCCACCGGCTGAAGCGGTGTTGGAGCACCTGCTGCGCCAGTTCGCGTTCGTGTTCATCCACCAATGACTGGGTGCAGCACCGATTGCGGCCGGCACGTTTCGCGTCGTAGAGGCAGGCATCCGCCGTCGCAATCAACCGGTGCGGCAGATCGCGATCGTCGCGGCCGGGGATGGCGATGGCCGCCCCCAGGCTGACGGTCACGGGAACCCGCATGTCGCCGAATTGGAACGATTCCTCCTCGACCTTGCGGCGGATCTTTTCAGCCATCCGCTCCAGGCCGCGCTCGGTCGGTTGATTCACCAGGATCACGAATTCCTCACCGCCGAACCGGGCCAGCACATCGGAATTGCGGATCGCCGCGGCGAACACCTTCACCATCTGCTGCAGCACGACATCGCCGAACTGGTGTCCGTACGTGTCGTTGATCTGCTTGAAGTGGTCGACGTCTGCGAAGATCAAGCCGATGGGTGTGGCGCACCGGGTGCATCGCTTGGACTCGGTCTCCAGCATCTCATCGAAGAACTGCCGGTTGTAGATTTTGGTCAGCGGATCATGGAGCGCCTGCTTCTGAAGTTGCTTGTTTTGAAACTCCAGATCGCGGCGATCCTGCTCGGCCAATTGCTGCCGCAGCGTGGCCTGGGTGCAGGCGACATGCGCCCGCAGCGTCAGACGGACCAGTTGCTCGTTGGCCTGCATCATCAGATCCGCCGGCGATTCGGTCTCGCCAAGCTGCATCAACAGGGCCTGCTGCTGCCAGGCCAGTTCGGTCTTGTGCAGGAAGTCCGCGGTTTCATCGCGGTTCCAATGCAGCAGCGACCGGGCGAGCGAATCGAGCCGCTCGCGGGCTCGTTGATTGGACTTGGCGCACAGCACGTCGCCGGTGCAGGACGCCACTGCCGTGGCGGCGATGATGGAAAAGTTCTCGTTCTGTCGCAGATCTTCCAGGCATCCGTTCGGCGCATGGTGCCAGCGGATCGATTCGATGACGGCCGCCGGCATCTTCCACTGCTCCATCAGCCGCGCCCCGACATCGGCGTGATGAATGCCCAGCCACTCCTCCTCGACACCGGGCAGAGACAATTCCCCCTCCTGCGCCGCCTCCAAAACCGGCAGGTACTCGAATTCGAAGAGGGTCAGCAGTGCCAACCGGCCGACATCCAGCAGCAATCCGCACAGCGAATAGTCGTCGGCACTGGCGGGCGCAACGCGCTGGGCGATTTCTCCGGCGGCCGTCGCCTGGATGATCGACTGTCGCCAGCAGTTGCCGTAATGGACCGCCATCGGTGACGGTGGTGATGCGTTGGCCGTGAGTCCGAAGCTCAGCGCGAGTGAATTCGAAACGCTCGGTCCCAGCAGTGAGACCGCCCGCTCGATCCCTTTCACTTCCGACCGCAGGCCGAAGAAGGTCGAGTTCGCCGCCTTGACGATCTTCGCCGAGATCGCCGGGTCGGCCTTCACGAGCTGGACAACCTGCCGCTGTTCGGTTTCCGGGTTGGCCGCCAGTTTCAACAGCGCCTGCGCGACGGTGGGCAACGACGGCAGTTGGGCGAGTGACCAGATTTTCGTGGCGTCAATCATCGCGAACTCACCAATGAGGGGTTCAGTCAAGTTCAACAACCGTGCCGATCGGCCACGCGAATGATCCGCGCCGGGAAGTGGCGAGTTGAAGAATCATCCAAGCGAAACTCGTACGGATTCCGGGGAAAGACTAGTTCACGCCAGTGTCGGGCGCATGGAAACTCGATGTCCGCGAGCCACGACCGGACAGACGCTTGTTGTTTCGCCGGGTCGTATCGAACAGACCTGTCGTGGCGCGATTGCCGACAATGACGCCGGACGATGACGCCTCGCAGAGATCTGATGATTCCGATCACAGCGCGATCACCGCCGATTCGCATCCGTTCGCCGACCGCTTCCGAAAGCCCGCTCCGCCGAATCACCCTTCCGGGTTGTTGATGGCGCGCAGGTCTTGCGACAGTTCCGACGCCAGTGCGCTCAGATGTGTCCAGGTGGACCAGTCACACGTGATCGTGCGGATCTGGGAGCCGTGCAATTCTTCGACCCCGCCCCTCACGACAACTTCCAGTTGTTCGTGGACGTACGACAGGAGGTCGGACAATTGAACCCGCTGCAGGGCCGTCAGTTCGGCCGGGATGGCGGGCCGTCCCTGGGGAAACAAAATGCCAGGTTCCTCCACGCCTGTGGAGCCGAACTTCGAATCGTCATCCGGCCCCGCAAACGGATCCTGAATCGTCTGCCGCGGATCGTCCAACTCTGCCAGTCGCTCGTGATCCTTGGACTGGCCGAAGACCAGCACGCAGCGACCGATCACCATCACGTCGCCGTGCTGCATGACACGCATCTGAATGGGATGGCCGTTGACCCGGGTGCCGTTGGTGCTGCCGAGATCCGTCAGGATGACCCGCCCGGCGTGGTCCTGAAGTTTCGCGTGAGCCCGGCTGACGCGATCATCATTCAACTGCACGTCGCTGTCGGACTCGCGGCCGATGGTCACCGGCAGGGGCAGCCTCGAATGAACGACGCCGCGCTCAATTCCTTCGAGGATCTTCAACGTTACGAACGTCATCATGGAATCCAAAATGCTGGCCTGGCGGTGAATCGACGGCGAACGGCGCGAGCCCAATGGTACTGACTTTGACCAAGTAAGGAACTGGCTCGAAACAACTTCCCGTGAGCGGCAGGGCGCTAGCCGCCGGTGAGTTGGAAACACCGGC
>JANMLE010001725.1:0-5331 GCA_031372385.1 Planctomycetota bacterium
GCCAATGCCGCCGCCTACGAGAGTCAAAACAATGTCATCGCTCATCGACAGAATCACCATCGACCCGCAAATCTGTCACGGGAAGCCGTGCGTGCGGGGGCTGCGGTATCCCGTGGAGGTTCTGCTGGAACTGCTGAGTTCCGGCATGACCCACGACGAAATTCTCGCGGACTACGATGATCTCGAACGCGCAGACCTCCTGGCGGTGCTGGAGTACGCGGCTCGGCTGGCCCGGACGAAATCCATCAGTGCGGTGGTCGCATGAAATTCCTCGTCGATGCGCAGTTGCCTCGGCGTTTGGTGGATCTCCCGACGCTGAACGGAAGTCATTCGATTCGACTTCATCTGGAGATTTGAAATGCCCAATCCGTTTCCCGGCATGGACCCATACCTTGAGGGTCCGTTCTGGACTTCGATTCATCACAATCTGATCGAAGAAATCGCCCGCCAACTTTCGGCGAAACTGAGACCGAAGTATTTTGCGATCACCGAGGCCCGTGTGACGATTGCCACCCCGGATCCCATCGAGCAGTTCGGTTCGCAACAGCGCAACCCCGACGTTTACATCGTTCCTTCCGGCAAAGGCGGGAACGTGTCCGAGGCTGCGGCATCCGGCAGGTCGATCATGCTGCAAACATTGTTGCCGGAAGAGATGGAGCAGACGTTTGTCGAGATTCGCGACGCCAAATCGCGATCACTTGTCACAGCGATCGAAGTCCTGTCGCCGACCAACAAACGAGGAGACGGCTTGGAAGAGTTCCGCAAGAAGCGGCTCGAGCTCCTGGCTTCCTCCGCACATTATCTGGAAATTGATCTCCTTCGAATCGGCGAGCGGTATCCCGTCGTCGGCCCGCTTCCCTCGGTGCCATACTTCGTCTTCCTCAGTCGTGTTCATCAACGACCTCGCGTGCAGACATGGCCGATCTCGCTCTCCGAGCCCCTGCCTGTGGTCGATGTTCCACTGCTGTCCGAAGACGCCGAGACACGGCTCGATCTGCAATCGGCATGGAGCACGATCTACGATCTGTTTGGCTACGATGAGATTGTTGATCACAACTCGCCGCCAGTCGTGCCGCTTTCTCCCGATCAGATGTCGTGGGCGAGTGATTGCCTGCGGCGGTCGGGGATTCTTTCCAATTAGTCCTCATTCACAATGACTTGGTGCTCGGCAAATGAGCCCTTCGTTTCAGGAACCCAACGTGACTAACTTTTCCTACCGTGATGGCGAACTCCATTGTGAAGACGTTCCCGTGGCGAAGCTCGCCGAGCAGTTTGGCACGCCCGTTTGGATCTATTCCAAGTCGTTCCTGCTGGGCCAACTGAAACAGATCCAGACGGCCTTCGCCGAAGTCGATCCGGTGATCTGTTACTCGGTGAAGGCCAATTCGACGCTCGGCGTGCTGAAGGTGATGCGCGACGCCGGCAGCAGCTTTGACGTGGTGTCGGGCGGCGAACTGTACCGGGTGAAAGCGGCGGGGGGGGACACGTCCAAGGTGGTGTTCGCCGGAGTTGGCAAGACTGACGACGAGATCCGCTTCGCGCTCGAAAACAACATCCTGATGTTCGATGTCGAGAGCGAGCAGGAACTCGACGCCATCGCCGCCGTCGCGGGATCGATGGGAGTCGTCGGCAACGTCGCCCTCCGCTTGAATCCGGACATCGACGCGAAGACACACGCGAAGACGACCACCGGGAAGAAGGGGAACAAGTTCGGCATGGACATCGAACGGTTCCGCGAGCTGGCCGCCAAAGTCCTGCGCGACAAGCGGCTGGCGCTGAAGGGCATCCACATGCACCTCGGTTCGCCGATCCTGACGACCGATCCGTATGCGGCCGCGGGGCAAAAGGCGATCGAAGTGGTCGAGACCCTGCGCCGGGACGGTCACGACATCAACTGGATCAACCTGGGCGGAGGATTTGGCATCAGTTACCGCGGCAACGAGGGCCTGCCGGCCGAAGCGTATGCTAAAGTGATCGTCCCGGCCGTGAAGGCGGCCAAGTGCCGGCTGGCCTTGGAACCGGGCCGCTTCGTCGTCGGCAATTCGTGCATCTTGGTCAGCAAGGTCGTCTTCACGAAGCACGAGGGAGGCAAGCTGTTCGTGATTCAGGACGGGGCCATGAACGATCTGATTCGTCCCGCGATGTACGACTCGTTCCACCGCGTCTGGCCGGTCCGTCCGTCGGTGCCGATGCCGGAGAATGTCGAGGGCGAGATCGCCGGTTGCGAAAAGACGGACGTCGTCGGACCGGTGTGCGAGTCGAGCGACTACTTCGCCAAGGACCGCTATCTGCCACCGATGCAGCGCGGTGACCTGCTGGCCATCTTCAGCGCGGGAGCCTACGGGACATCGATGAGCAGCAACTACAATTCGCGCCCGCGGGCTGCGGAAATCCTTGTCGACGGTTCCGACGTGAAGGTGATCCGCCGGCGGGAAACGTATGCCGATCTGGTGGCTCACGAACTGGACTCGTAGCCTGCAAGGCGAGCGACAGGAATACGCCTACAAGTACGCAGCGCAAGCGAGTGAGTCTATTCGGGCACACTCGCTTGCGCTGCGTGCTTGTAGGTGGTGAACTTTCATCTGCCGCTCGCCCAAGCAGGATTCGGCGTTGATGATTGAGGCTCATCCGTGGTTGATCTGTATTCGACTGTGGCCGGCAGCGTGCTCGTTGTGCCTTCCGCAAATTCTGCTGGTGTTCGTGCCGGCTTCGGCAGAAACGTGCCTGTGGGCCGGACACGGTGAGACCTGATATTGACGGTCGAATGTGATTCTGGGAGAAGCCCCGCCTCCCGGTTCCCCAATTCAATTCGTCGTCATTCGCAGGTCACGTCGTGCGCAGGTGCGCCCGCCGGAGATTCGGTCAAGGAAGTCGCGCATGTCTCGAACAATCCGCTCACTCGTGTGGTGCTTCGGACTGGCGGTGGGCGCGGCCACCAGTGGGGCCGGATGCACCCACCTGATCGAAACGCGCGCTATCACCGCCTTCTCCGACAACCTGAAGGACGAAAACCTCGACGGCCTGATGCGGGCGACGACCCGCGACTTCCGGCAGCGGGCGCTGCGCACCGCCACGGCGCTGGAAGACATGAAGATCCTGAATCTCCCGGATGGCAAAACCACGATCGTCGAGGTTGAGCAGTTGTCCGATGACAAGAAGCGGGTGACCGTTCAAGTCGGCGACGACAAGAAGCGCGGCGGCGATCCGAAGAAAGAAGTCTTCTACGAACTGGCGCGGGATAAGAGCGGACATTGGGTCGTGGACGACATTTATCTGAAACAAAAGCGGAAGGGGATCGAGGCTTACAAGTCGGTCACCGAGCAAATGGATCTGCTGCTGTCGGTGCGCGAGTTTCTCGACGCATGGAGTCGTGGCGACCGCGAGCAGGTGTTGGGCGTGACGTCGAAGAAGTTCCGTGCGGCACTCGACCCGCTCCCGCCGTCGTACCTGGCATCGCTGACGCGCATCGTGTCGGCGGGGAAGCCCACCGGCGGCAAGTACAAGCCCAATGCCCAGCTCGATGAGAAACTCGCCGTCGTTCGGTTGCCGCGGCTTTCGGGTGATACCGTGATCTCACTCGAACTGGCCGACGGACACTGGCATGTCTCGGATGTGGCGGTCGATTCCAAGGGGGACGATCAACTTTCCTCGATGCTGAAGCTGGCCCACGCGGTCAACGGTTGCACCGCGTTCCTGACGGCATACGGCAAGGGAGACAAGGCAACGCTCGCCCAATGGAGCTCCAAGGACTTCTTCGAAGGGAGCCTGGCCGTCGGTGATCTGACCCAGGTGAAACTGCCCGACGCGCAGTTCTCCGAGCACGAATTGCAAGTCAAGCTGCGCGGCAACCGCGCCGACTTCGTCCTGAAGAATGATGCGGAACTGGTGCAGATCGACATGCACCGTGCGCCGGACGAATCGCCGGATGCGCCGCCGACATTCCGCGTTTCAGACGTCACCATTTACGAGATCGACACGAAACAGGAAAAGCGGATCTCGGCCCTGTTCACCGCGCAGGGGATGCTCGAAATCTTCGTCAACGCGCTGACCGCGCGGGACGTCGCCACACTCAAGCATTCGTCGACGCGCGATCTGTCGGGCCGCGTCTGGAGCAAGCTGACCCCCGAGACGCTCAGCGCGATGCCGCTCGACTTGTTCGACGGCGGCGAGACGGAGTTCGTCAACTCATCGTTCCAAGGGGCATTGACCAAGATCGAAGTTCGTCAGGGGGGGCGACCGCTGACGTATCTGCTGCGGGAAGAACACGGCCGCTTTGTTGTCGACGACGTACACTGGCAGATCACCGGCGTTCCTGCATCGCTCAAGTCAACACTCGAAATCATGGTTCCGATCCAGGAATTTGCCGCCGCCATCTCGCTCGGCCGGGAACCGCAGGGTTCGCAAACCGCCTTGGAACGATTGCAGGCCACTTGCAGCAGCGACTTCAACCGCGTCGTCTGGGCTCAAACCCGCTTCGTACCCAATTCGGGAATGTCGGCCGACACGTTTCTGAAAGCGCCGCTCAAGGGGATCGCGATCACCGACCAAGAGGTGACGGCCCAGTTCGGTGACAACCGTTACGGCGCGAAAGTGACGCTGAGGCGCGAGTTCGACAAGTATGTCGTGGACGACGTCCTGCTGATCGCCGGGGCCGAAGAAACGCAACGCCTGGCCCTGAAACACAGCCTGCGCACGCAACTCGCCCGCGGCGAAGCCCGAGCTCCGCAGACCGTTCTTCCCGCGGGTGCCGTGCGGGAAGCACGCTCCAATCGGGAACCACAGCCGGAGCCGGCCGATCCGTTTGCCAACGACCTGCATCAATGACCGGAATGTCGGCTTCGTCCTTCGTTGAGCATCCGTGTACCGCCCTGCGCGTCAACGGAGACCGGGCGTTGCGCGTTCGTCATTGCAAGCCGGCGGCATAACAAGGGCGCGCAAACGCGACGGCGCGGAGATGCCCGGAGACGCTCCGCCATTCCGGTTGAAAGTTGTGTGAAGTGAGCGGCAACGCGCTAGCCGCCGGTGATTTCCTGCTGACCGGCGGCTAGCGCCTTGCCGCTCACGGGTGTTGTTCAACTGGAATGGCGGAGAGCGACAATTCCAAGACTGGACTCATTGGCATCAACCTTCACGAACGAAGGAGACCTCGCGGTGAAATACATCCCCGTGGTCGAAACCGGGCTCAGTCTGACCCGCAGCGCCTGCGTCAGAAAAGCAGGCGGTCACATCGATCCGCAGTTCACGATTGGCACATTGGAAACCATTCTGGCGGCCGATCCGGATGTGACCGCCCCATTCATCCTCGTGGCCCGTCGCATGGGTGACAAAGTT
>JANMLE010001785.1:0-2495 GCA_031372385.1 Planctomycetota bacterium
AAGTACGCCGGCCTGCTGATGGGCAACGGCCAGCCGCCACAGAACTCGGCCCGTCCCGACGCGATCACGCAGGCGTCCGACGACCAGCGCAACGCGATGCGCCGCGCGGTCAACGATCGCTTCCTGTCACGGCGACGCACGGCGATGACCGACGCCTACACCTACAGCTACGAACAGGCGCAGCAGTTGATGGCCCAGCGCGAGGTCTTCGACGTCACCAAGGAATCGGAACAGGATCAGGCCCGCTACGGCAAGCACGACCTGGGCCGGCACTGTCTGCTCGCGCGGCGGCTGCTCGAAAAGGGGATCACCTACGTCCAGGTCAGCCATTCCAACTACGACACCCACAACGAGAACTTCAACTTCCACCTGGAACAACTGGGTGAATTCGACCATCCCTTCGCGACGATCGTCGGCGACTTGGCCGATCGCGGCATGCTCGAAAGCACACTGATCGTGGTGCTGTCTGAGTTCGGCCGGACGCCGAACATCAACCACCTGTTCGGCCGGGATCACTGGGGCAACGCCTGGTCGGTCCTGCTTGGCGGGGCTCGCATTCACCCCGGCGCGGTGATTGGCAAGACCAACGACCACGGCACGGCGGTTGCCGAGCGCGAAGTCGACCACGGCCACCTGTTCCACACCTACCTTCAGGCGGTCGGCGTCGACTCCACGAAATCGTTCGACATCGACGGCCGTCCGATCCCGATCGCGGACCCGGCCTACAGCGCGATCAAGGAATTGCTGGTGTAGCGCGCGGCGGCGCGGGGACATCACCCCTTTTCAGTGTAGGGTGGGACAAGCTCGCTTCGAGCGCCGGCCCACCATGCTGAGATCTCCGTCCAAGATGGTGGGCCGGCGCGGCGAAGCGCCGCTGGTCCCACCCTACGGATGCCCCGGACTCAAAAAACCGATGGTCTTGTGTTTGTCTCGCCGCGACCGCGCAAATCTCCGGTTGTTCGGGTAGTCTTTTTGCCTCGCGCAGCGGTCGTGTGTCGCGGTGCTGCGGTTGTCGAGACCGAATTCTCAAGCGAAGGTTCGTCCCCGATGAAACGCTGTCGGTTGGTGTTCGCCGTTCTATTGGCTCTCTCTACTGGATTTGCTCCCCTCATGTCGCGTGCCGCTGATAAGGTCCAGCCCGGTGTTCAGGACAAGGATGCCCCCAAGGAATTCACCGCCACGGGGAGCGGGTTGAAGTACCGGATTCTGCGGAAGTCCGACAAGCCGAAGCCCAAGCAAACCAGCACCGTCAAGGTGCATTACAAGGGCTGGCTCGACGGCGGCAAGGTCTTCGACAGCTCGTACGATCGTGGCGAGTCGATCGAATTCCCGCTGAACGGCGTCATCGCGGGTTGGACCGAAGGGATGCAACTGGTCGGCGAAGGGGGCATGATCGAACTGGAGATCCCCTACAAGCTGGGCTACGGCGAACGGGGTTCCCCGCCCGACATCCCGGGCAAGGCCACGCTGCACTTCATCGTGGAACTGCTGGAAGTTCAAAAGCCGCTGGAACCGGGTGCCGTCGACGCCGACGCCCCTGAGAAATTCACCGCAACCGAGAGCGGCCTGAAGTACCGCATCCGCCGCAAGGGGACCGGTCCCAAGCCGAAGGCGACGACCACCGTCAAGGTTCACTATAAGGGCTGGCTCGACAGCGGCAAGGTCTTCGACAGTTCGTACGACCGCCGCGAGCCGATCGAATTCCCGCTGAACCGCGTCGTCAAGGGCTGGACCGAAGGGATGCAGTTGATCGGCAAGGGAGGCATGATCGAACTGGAGATTCCCTACGAACTGGCCTACGGCGAAGAGGGCCGTCCCCCCACCATCCCCCCCAAGGCGACGCTGCACTTCATCGTCGAGTTGCTCGACGCCCAGCTTCCGACGGAACCGGGTGAGGTCGACAAGGATGCCCCCGAGAAATTCACCGCCACGAAGAGCGGCCTGAAGTACCGCATCCGCCGGAAATCGGACGGCGAAAAGCCGATGGCGCAGAACACGGTCAAGGTCCACTACAAGGGCTGGCTCGATGGCGGCAAAGTCTTCGACAGCTCCTACGACCGCGGCAAGCCGATCGAGTTCCCATTGAGCGGCGTGATCGCGGGCTGGACCGAGGGAATGCAACTGGTCGGCAAGGGTGGCATGATCGAACTGGAAATCCCCTACGACCTGGGCTACGGCGAACAAGGCAAACCCCCCGTCATCCCAGCCAAGGCCACGCTGCACTTCATCGTCGAACTGCTGGACGTGAACTGATTCCGCGATCCCGTTTGACAACCGTGCCTCATCAAATCACAGCCTCCTTCGAGGCTGTGATTTCTTGACTGGACGAGTTCGTCGCTGGCCGTGAGATCGCGAACGATCTGCTTAACTTTCAGCAGAGCACGTGCTTGACCGCCGTGCATGGCCAAGGCACGATGTTCGCTCGCAGTTCGGATTCCACGTCACGGCGACGAAGACTTCGGCGGTGGACCGGCGGGCACATGTGCTCCCGTCCC
>JANMLE010001757.1:0-3306 GCA_031372385.1 Planctomycetota bacterium
GCCCCGGCCATAACCCACCCCCCCCCCACCACACCCCACCCCCCCAAACGTGGGGCGGGCGAGGGAACAATAAAACACCACACCAAATTTGCGACTCCACCCTTCGTGAATCCGCCCCCTCTCTTCGTCTTGCCACTTTGCACTTTGCACTGAACACTTTTCACTTCTCACTCGCCATTCAAACCCACCGATTGCGAACCGCCAGGAGGCTCAGTCCATGAGCTTCCTTCAGCCGTGGCTGCTGTACGCGCTGCCGATCATCGCGCTGCCGGTCATCATCCATCTGATCAACCAGCGGCGGTTCCAGACGATTCAATGGGCCGCGATGATGTTTCTGCTGGCGGCGCATCGGATGGCGCGCGGGTATTCGCGGTTGCGGCAGTTGCTGATCCTGCTTTTCCGAACACTCGCCGTCGCGGGATTGCTGTTTGCGATCAGCCGGCCGTTGGCGAGCGGATGGCTTGGGCTGGCGGGAGGCAGCCGCGCGGACACGACGATTATCCTGCTCGACCGCTCCCCCAGCATGCAGCAGCGCGGCGCGGGGACGGGGGAATCGAAACTGGAAACCGGCCGGAAGCAACTCGTGGGCGCGCTGGAAACGCTCGGCTCCGGGCGCTGGGTGCTGATCAACAGCACGACGCGCGCGCCGCACGAATTGGAATCGCCGCGCGCGCTGTTGAACCTGCCGACGACCGGACCCGCCAGCGCGCCGGCCGACCTGCCGATGATGTTGCAGGCCGCGCACGACTACATTCGCGGCAACCGCGTGGGACGGACCGAGATCTGGATCTGTTCGGACCTGCGCGAGAACGACTGGACGGCCGAAAGCGGTCGCTGGTCGACGCTGCGTGATGCGTTTCTGGAACTGCCGCAGGGAGTTCGCTTTCATCTGCTCGCCTACCCACAGCTTGCACCGGCCAACTTGTCGGTGCGGGTGACAAGTGTCCGCCGGCAGGCGACGACCGATGGGGCCGAGTTGCTGGTCTCGTTGCGGGTCGCCCGTTCGACGACCGGCGACGGGCAACCGGGCGGCGACGAGAAGATCAACGTGCCGGTGCAATTCGAGATCGACGGGGCCCGCTCAGTGATGAACGTCGAGTTGACCGGATCGCACGTCGACTTCAAGGAGCACCGGATTCCGATCGAGCGGACGCGCGAGCGGGGTTGGGGCCGGGTCTCGATCCCGGCCGACGCAAATCCGGCGGACGACGATTTCTATTTTGCCTTCGACGTTCCGCCACCACGACGGACGATCATCGTGGCCGAAGACGCGCAGGCCGAGCGGCCGTTGCTGCTCGCCGCCGGCATCGCCCCCGATCCCGGGCTGCAATGCACGGCCGAGGTTGTCGCCGTCGAGCAATTGTCGTCGGTCGAATGGGACCAGATCTCGCTCGTCCTGTGGCAGGCCGCGCTGCCGACCGGGGCCGTGGCGGAACTCGTCAAATTGTTCGTCGACCGCGGCGGACAGGCGGTGTTCCTACCACCCCGCGAACCGAACAGCGAAGAACTGTTTGGGATGCGCTGGAAGTCGTGGGTTGCCGGCAACGAGCTGTTTCCGGTGGAGTCGTGGCGCGGCGACGAGGACGTTCTCGCGCGGACGTTGAGCGGCGCCGCATTGCCGGTCGGTCAGCTTGAGATCCGCCAATACTGCGGGTTGAGCGGTGAGGCGACATCGCTGGCGACGCTTCCCGCCGGAGCCCCGTTGTTGGCGCGCGTTCCGACGGAGCGCGGTGCGGTCTACTTCTGGACCACCACGCCATCGCCGCGTGATTCGTCACTGGCAACCAGCGGTGTCGTGCTGTACGCGTTCGTGCAACGGGCGCTCGCCACGGGTTCGGCGGTCCTCAGCAAGGCGCGTCAGTTGGACGCCGGCGAACCGGGCGGCGAGAACACGAATGCTTGGAACCGGCTGAGCGAAGGGGATTCGAGCCTGTCGACCGAGGCGCCCTTCCAGCGCGGGGCCTACAGCGGAGCCGATCATCTGGTCGCGGTGAACCGGCCCCAGTCCGAGGACGGCGCGAAGGTCTTGTCCGACACGCGCGTCGCCGAGTTGTTTCACCGTCTCAACTTCGTCCGCGTGAACGACCAGGCCGGCAGCTTGAGTTCACTGATCCAGGAAATCTGGCGCCTGTTTCTGGTGGCCATGCTGGTCGCGTTGATTCTGGAGGCGGTGCTCTGCCTGCCGAAGCTGGCTCGAACCGCCGGGGCCACTGCGTGAGTGGGAGTGGATGAACGTGAAGTGGATGAAGAGGAGAAGAGCGAAGTGACAAGTGAGAAGTGTAAAGTGCAAAGTGGGTTGAGATGCCGACTCGGGAGCGTTGCTCTGGCGTCGACCCGGTCTCTTCGTCTTCCCACTTTGCACTTTTCAGTTTGCACTTCTCACTTCTCACTGTTTCTTCCCCCCACGGAAAGCCCCCTCACCCTAGCCCTCTCCCCCGAAGACGGGGGCGAGGGGACCGGAACGGGAGCCACAGCATGACCACCGTCCACTCGCTGACGTTCCAGTGGCTGCCGTGGTCGATCGCCGTGTCGGTCTTGATCGTCGTCGTCACCGCCGGACTCTGTTTTGAAGCGTGGCGACGGAGCGGCTATCGCCGCGATTTCGGCCTGCTGGAACTGTTGCGGCTGACGCTGGTCTGCTTCGTTGCGCTGTTGTTCAACCAGCCGGAGTGGGTCGAGGAGTATCGTCCCGAAGAAAAGCCGTCGATCGCCGTGTTGTGGGACGATTCGACCAGCATGCAGACCCGCGACGTCCCCGGCAGCGAAGCGGCCTCGGCGACGTTGATCACTCGGCGTGAATCGATCGCCCGGCTGACCGACAGCGCGTTCTGGCAGTCGCTCCAGGAAAAGATGACGGTGGTGATCCAACCGTTTTCGTCGGCGACAGCCCCGGCCGCGGCACCGGACCCCGCAGCCTCCGGCACCGATACGGCATCGGGTCCGGCGTCGGGCGCGGGAATGGCGCGGGGCAGCAACCTGCATGAGCCGCTCGCAACGGCTCCGCAACGGTTCAAGAATCTGCGGGCCGTGGTGCTCGCATCCGATGGTGATTGGAACGAGGGCCAGGCCCCCGTCCTGGCGGCGTCGGCCCTACGGTTGAAGGACGTGCCGGTGTTCACGGTGCCGGTCGGCAGTTCGTCACGGCTTCCCGATGTGGAACTGCTCAGTCTCGACGCACCGACGTTCGGCATCACGGGGAAGTCGGTGCGCATTCCGTTCACGATCGACAGCACACTGCCGCGCGAGTACTTCACCACCGTCACGCTCAAGTCCTCGGATGGCGACGAGGTCAAGAAAGAGATTCGC
>JANMLE010001796.1:0-6672 GCA_031372385.1 Planctomycetota bacterium
CCCCCCGCCGTCGCGGCAAATCGCACAAATCTCGGCTTGGCGGCTTCAAAAAGACGCCCGACCCCCTCGCGATGGCAGCCTTCCGGACAGCCTCTCAGAAACAGCGGGCCGCAATCGTAGCGATGATGGTGTCGGCAACCAATTCCGGCGGGCCGCCAAATCGGATGACGGGTCTGCTTCGTCTGCGACGGACTGTTCCGAAAGATTTGGTGCGAAGTGAGAAGTGATCAGCGCAAAGTGTTATGAGGCGATGACGGTTCCAATCGCAAACACGTTCCGAGAGTGGTCGTCGCGCGAATCTCTCCGTCGGTTGGGACTGCCTTTGATTTTGCACTTTGCACTTTGCACTGATCACTTCTCACTTTGCACTCGTCTCGATCAACTGAAATGTCACAGGAAAGCTATCGGATGTCAGGGGCGGCCTCCCGTGCGCAGCATCGATTCGGCCAGTTCCACCGCGTTAGGGTCCAAGCCGGCGTTCTTCAAGGACAATACTGCCGCATCGATGTCATATTCGACCCGCTTCAGTTCGATGCGACCGTCCTCAATGATGGCGTAGGCGGCGCGGGGATCGCCGTCGCGCGGCTGTCCGACGCTGCCGGGGTTCAGCAGTTGCGATCGTCCCAGATCCAAGTGGAACTGAAGATGCGTGTGCCCCACGCAGACGAAATCGGCATCGATTCCCACCAGCCGGCTCTTCCAGGTCTCGGGATCGATGGCGAGGTATTCGTCCATCGGATCGCGCGGCGTAGCGTGGACCAGATGAAAGCGGCGGTGGTCCAATTCCAAACTCAGGGAGACGGGCAGCCGCGAAAGGAATTTGAGATGACTGGGGGACAACACCTTCCAGTGCTGTTGCCGCGTTGCTCCCGCCAGACCGCGCAGACCCGATCCGCTGGGTGGTGGCACTCGCTGTGCGACGGAGTGATCGTGATTGCCGCGGATGACCGCCGTCGCATGCTGGCGCACCCACTCGATGCATTCGATCGGTTCGACGCCGTACTCGACCAGATCGCCCAGCACGAGGCAGGCGTCGTGCGGCTCACGAATCGCGGAGAGCGCGGACCAATTGGCGTGAATGTCGGCCAGAACCAGGATTCGCATGCGTCACGGTTTCCAGGGGACTCGGTCTTGTACCTCGCGCGGCCTTGAGTGAGACGTTTAACCGCTACGCCAACGGCGTGCGCGAGAACAACGGTTCGCTCCCACCGGCACGCACGCCGTTGGCGTAGCGGCTAAACGAAAGGGAACGCCGACCGCACAAGTTGCGTATTGACTCGCAGACCCTCGGGACGATCTAATCACTCACCCATCACCTCCGACAGGCAAATCACCAATGGCCCGATCACTCAATCTCAGCCAGTTGACCCTTCGCGACAAGATTCGCGAAGCGGCGCGCCGCGCACACGATCTGAACGAACACTTGGAGCATGCGTTTGTACCGAAAGTGCATCAACTTCGAAAGTTGACACGAGCGGCAGAACCGGGTTCCGACACGGTCGCCGCTTCCGATACGTCGATCCGACACCAGGCGGCCTCGGTGTTGGACGGTGAGAATTACTCGGCAGGCATGGACGACGAATGTTCCGCGCTGTTCGCGGCGATCGTTGAAGAAGTGGACCAGGTTCTGAACAAGCAGTCATTTCGTTAGGCCGACTTGCCCCTCAACAAACGGTGACGTTCGTCACATGTGCGATGGTTGACGACCGATTTCAGTGGTTGACAACCGATGATTCTTCTTGGGGAGATGACATTCCCCCCCCCAAACAAACCAGATCTGATTGGATGATGGAAATGGCGAGCAGCCAGCTCAAATCGGAACATGCATC
Source organism: Planctomycetota bacterium (assembly GCA_031372385.1). Classification (GTDB taxonomy): domain Bacteria; phylum Planctomycetota; class Planctomycetia; order Planctomycetales; family Planctomycetaceae; genus Schlesneria. The sequence goes on from JANMLE010001796.1 coordinate 1,830, forward strand.
CGGGCCCGGTCCCGGCGCGGCGTTCCCGTTTGCCTGGAGCAGCCCCGCCATCGCCGGCTCGGAAACCGTCATCACTTCGCAGCGTCCCAGCGCACTCATCGCCGCTCCGGTTCCCGCGGACAGGGAGCCCGCCGCGGAACTGATGCGCCGGTTGTTTCCGACTACTCTCGATACCGATGAAGCGTTGGGGATTCGGTTGGGCCATTTCACGATTCAGCGGCGGATTGGCGTTGGCGGGATGGGATCGGTGTTTCTGGCCACGGACGAACAACTGCGGCGCAATGTCGCGCTGAAGGTTTTGTCGCCATCGCTCACGGCAGATCCCGCGGCGGTGCTGCGCTTTCAAAACGAAGCCCGCGCGGCGGCCCGTCTCGATCACGACAACATCGCCCGAATCTTTTTCTACGGCGAGGATGCCGGACTGCACTACATCGCGTACGAGTACATTCCCGGTTCCAACCTGCGCGACGTGATCCGGTTGAAAGACCGGCTGTCTCCGGCCGAGGCGGTCAATTACACGATGCAGTTGGCCGCCGCGCTGAGCCACACGGCCGCGGCCGGCGTGATTCACCGGGACATCAAACCCTCGAACGTGCTGATCACTCCGCAGGGACGCGCCAAACTCGTGGACTTGGGACTGGCACGCAAAGAATCCACGGACACGTCCGTCGAACTGACCGTCGCGGGGACCACGCTGGGAACCTTCGACTACATCTCGCCCGAGCAGGCCAAGGATCCGCGCAGCGTCGATGTCCGCAGTGACATCTATTCGCTCGGCTGCACGCTGTACCACATGCTGACGGGGGAGCCACCGTATCCCGATGGAACCGTCCTTCAGAAACTGCTGGATCATCAGGGGAAGGAACCGCCGGATCCGACGCGGAAGAATCGACGGGTTCCGCCGGCACTCTCGGCCATCGTCCGCAAGATGATGGCCAGCGAACCGCGACGGCGGTATTCCAGTCCCGCCAAGTTGCTCAGCGAGCTCTTGAAGGTGGCCCGGTCGCTGGGGACGGGAGCCGTCCCGATCGACGGGCAGGTCTGGCTCACCGCAACCCGCGCCGACCAGCCGGCCTGGCAGGGGAACATCGGCTGGATTGCCACGGCGGCCGCACTGCTGTTTCTGGTCATCGCGATGGAGCGGTTCCCCGGACTTTCGCGGCGGTTGGACCCGCGCGCCGTCACCGGTCCGCCGCAGTCCACATCAACGACGGTCGCGCCCCAGGGCAGCAAGCCGCCAGTGGTTGAGCCGGTCCGTCTGCCACCCGGCCCCTCCGCCGCACTGTCGCCAACATCAACACAGCCCGAGATACCGAAGGCATCGAGTCTGGCCGGCAACTTGGCGAGTCCCGTCCATTCCGTGGCGACGGGCACGACACCGCAGACTCCGAAGTCCGATCCGGGGTCATCGCCAAAGATCTCCGATGAGGGGACCGAATTGGACGGCAGTCCGGTTCCCGAAAAAAACAAACTCCCCCCACCCCTCGATCCGCATCCGGGCAATGTCGCGCTGCATGAACCGGTGGTGAGTCCGCGTCCCACCAACACGGCAGCGGGTGGATTGACGGGAACTCCCGGACCGGGTGACCAGCAGCGTCCGGCGATCTCCATCGTCGGCGGCAAGTCGTATGCGTCTCTGGAAGCCGCCTGCTCGGAGGCCAAAGACGGCACGATCATCGAACTCCGGTACAACGGACGGCGCGGTCATGCGGAAACTCCCCTCCGACTGACGAACAAGGAAAACGTCGTCATTCGCAGCGGAATCGGCTTTCGCCCGATGATTGAATTCGCGCCGGTGGAACCAATCACGGACGCCGAGTCGCGCATGATGACTGTCACCGGCGGCTCGCTGCAGCTCGTCAATGTTGACGTCATGCTCACCGTGCCCGAACGAATCACCGCCGACCGCTGGGCGGTGTTCTCGCTGGAACGCCCCCACGAACTGCAATTGCACGATGTCACCGTCACGGTGGTCAACCCGGCAGGACAATCCGCCTGTGTGATCGAGCAGAGAGCCGCGCCGGGTCAGGGCGTGGGCAACATGGGACTCATGAAGAACGGCCTGCCCGTCGAGCCCCCGCGCGTGGGCATTTTCGATTGCCTGTTCCGGGGACAGTGCGACCTGATTCTGTTGCGCGATGCCGTGTCCGCCCGCTTTCAGTTGAAGGACGCCGTCGTGGCCTTGCAGGGTTCGCTGCTGCATGCCTGCTGTCAGTCCGAGATGAACAACACGGAGAACGACCGGGTCTGGCTGGAACTCGATTCCGTCACCTGTCTGACGTCGGACGGTCTCGTCCTGACGGAAGGGGTCAACCCATTGAATGACCATACTCCACCACTGACCGTGACCACGCATGACAGCATCTTCTGGTGCCTGCCCAATCGCCCGCTGGTGGCCATGATGGACTCCGGCGACCTGATGGAAATGCAGCGACGATTCGTGTGGACCGGAGATCGCAATCATTACGATTCCGTCGCCGTGTTCTGGCAGTTGGGCGGACGCCAGGGGCCGGCCCCTTCCAAGCAACTCGATTTCGAAGCCTGGCGCAGCTACTGGGGAGCGGGTGAAGGAACCGGCTCCGTCAACACGCCGGTCAAGTGGCGCGTGACCCCGCCCGATCGAAACTGGACGAAGATCGACTATTCGTCTGTGGAACTCGATTCCTCGCCGTCACCGAACCCCGCGAATCGAATACCGGGTGCGACCTTGAGCAAGCTTCCGCCGGCACCCACCGAACGTTCCGCTGTGGTGGCACCGGATGACGAGCCGGAGTCCGAGTGAGCGAACTACTGCGGCCCCGGACGGTGAATCCCTGACAGCACGTTGCACACTGACCGGGTTGGACTCCAGCACATGCGGTGGCCTCGTTTGACTGCCGAAGTGTTGCCGCTGCTGACAACCATCTCGCCGCTGATCGGTGCGGCAACCACAGTGGCGATGTCGCGATGGAATGCGCCACTGGTTCGCCCGATGGCGCTGTCCAACTCCGCAATGACCCTGATGCTGGCGATCGCCGCGGTGGGGATGTGCCAGTCCGCAGAAACTGATGACCCGGCCAATGCACGGATTCCCGTCGAACCGGGAATCACATGGCTTGCCGACCCGGCGACGGAGCAGCCGGACAATTCCCCCGTGCGCGGGATGAGGGTTCGGCTGTCATTCGCAGTGGACGGATTGTCTGTCTGGCCCGCCCTGGTGTTGTCACTGACAGTCTGGGCCGTGCTGTGCGGTTCCGGCCGGCGGGAAGCTGCATCCTTCTCGTCACACTGTGTTTGGCTGATGACCAGCCAGGCGTTGCTGCTGGCATCGTGCTTCGCGACCGATGCGGTTGCCGCTCTGCTGTTCCTCGAAATGGCGCTGCTTCCCATCTATGTGCTGATCGGGACAAGCGGTGAGGAAGGCCGGCGGCCGGTTGCCGGAGCGTGTTGGCTCTGGCAGATGATCGGCTGCTGCAGCTCGCTGCTGGGTGTCACGCTGCTGGCTGTGTCGCAGCCCTGGATGACGTCGGACATGGTCGCGTCGCGGGGCCCGGCCCTGTTTGACACATCCCTTCTGGCGGACAGCCTGCGACACTCGCTCGCCCACAGCGAAGCGGCGTGGCACTTGTGGGGCCATCTCGCTCCTTGGGGGGCGGCGCTGCTGCTGCTCGGATTCCTGATTCGACTGCCGGTATTTCCCTTTCTGGGCTGGTATCAGTCCACGCTGGTCGCGGCTCCGTCGGGTGTTTCCGCCGTGATCGCCGTCGCGTTTCCGCTCGCCGCATTCAGCGCCTGGCTGAGGTTGGGTGTGCCGTCATTCGCCGACAACAGTGCCGTGGCGGGAATCCTCGGGACGATGTCGTTGGCGGGCGTGTTGCAGTCGGCATTTGTCCTCCAATCACAGACAGATCTGAAGCGGATCATGGCGACGGTGTCGTGTGTTCTGCTCGGCTTGGCAGGCGTCGGCCTGAGTTTTCAAAACGGCGACGGAATTCGTGGAGCGTGGTTGCTGATCCTGTCTCAGGGACTGGCCGTCGCCGGTGGAATGCTGCTGGTACAGATCTTGGAATCACGGTGCGGGACACGTGAGCTGACGCGGCTGACAGATCCTGTGAAAGGTATGCCGCGGCTCACGGCGGCGCTGGCGATCCTGCTGTTGGGACTCGCGGGGATTCCGGTCGTCTCTGGATTCGCCGCCCTCCATCTGCAACTCTGGGCATCTTCGGGCGCAGGCTGGTGGATGATCGCGGGGCTGTCGGTCGCCGTCGTCGGTGTCGCCGCCGCAGCCATTCAGGCGTACGTCGTGGTCGTGACGAAAACGCCCGTCGCTGCGTCGGACTCTGGAACGCTCCCGGTCTGCGAGACGCGGACCGACATCAGCGGATGGGAACTGGCTGCGCTGGCGCCAATCCTCGCGCTGTTACTCCTGCTGAATGCGGCCCCGACAGTCGTGTTGAAGAGTTGCGAGCCAACCTTCCACCGGTTGTTCCGTCGGACGGAACTGCGCGCGGTTGGGTCAATTCAAGGACCGTCGCGGACCGCACTGGCTCCGCACAAAGCTGGGGATGGGTCCACCCCATAGTCGGACGTCCGACCGAACTAACCAGGATGATCCACGGCGTCGTAGCTGAGTTCGCAAGAACTCAGGTCGTAGTCCGATGTTTCGCTGAATTCTTGCGAATTCAGCTACGAATGGCGAGGCTCTTCACGGTCCATGAATCATCCGGGGTGCAGTCGTCAATTGGTGGTCAGTCAGGTTTTGAGGGAGAGGGTGTTCCAGAATGAGTTCCAGTGTCCGTTGAGGTCGGTGGCTCGGAGGGCGGTGATGGCGAGGGCACCGGGTTCGGACCAGTGCATGCCGGGG